>JAJRSS010000329.1 GCA_024278615.1 Alphaproteobacteria bacterium | reverse complement strand
GCGTGGCGCTTTTATCGGTGCCCGGCGATCAACCGGCCAACCGTTCACACCAGTCTTCGCCGTCCCGCTCAAGCAGGCGTTCAAATTCATCGGGCTGCAGGGGCTTGCTGAAATAGTAGCCCTGGATCAGGTCGCAGCCGAGGGCGCGAAGATGGTCCAGTTGTTCCCGCGTTTCCACGCCCTCGGCGATCACCCTCAGTTTAAGGCTGCGGGCCATGGCGGTGATGGCTTCGACCAGGGAGGCGTCATCGGCGTTGAAGGTCATGTCGTGGACAAATGACTTGTCGATTTTCAAGGTGTCGATAGGGAATTTTCTCAGGTAACTGAGCGACGAGTATCCTGTGCCGAAATCATCGATGGACAGGCGAACGCCGAGGCCTTTGATTTCGTTCAGCCATTCTATGGAACCCTGGATATCCTCCATCATCTGGGATTCGGTGATTTCAAATGCCAGGTGTTCGGCGGAAACGTTGGTGAAGTCCAGAATTTCGCTTATCACTTCCGTCGACAGACCCTGGCGCAATTGCCGGCTGGACAGGTTCACCGATACGGTCAGGTCCTTGTGGCCGGCGTCGTGCCAGGCCTTGATCCGCACGCAACTGGCGATCAGCACGAATTCCCCGATCGGTCCGATCAGGCCGGTTTCCTCGGCCAGGGGAATAAACTCGACCGGGGAAACCAACCCTCTTTTGGGATGGCGCCAGCGGATCAGGGCTTCGGCGGCGCTTACCCGGCCTGTCTTCAAATCGACGATCGGCTGGTAGTAGACCAGCAGTTCATCGCGGTCTATGGCGTGGCGCAGGTCGTTCTCCATTTCCAGGCGGGCCTGTGCTTCCTCGTTCATGTCGGGGGTGAAGAACTTATAGGTGTTTCTGCCTGCTTTCTTGGCCGCGTACATGGCCAGGTCGGCGTTGCACAGCAAGGTGGTGGTGTTCTCCGCGTCCGACGGCCCGATGGAGATGCCGATGCTGGCGCCGATGTTGGCTTCCTTGTCTTTCAACCTAAAGGGCTCGGAAAGGGCCTCGATCACCTTTTCGGCCACCAGCCGGGTATGCTTTTCCTCGTCCACGTCCTGCATGATGATGGTGAACTCGTCCCCGCCCAGCCTGGCCACCGTATCCACCCGGCGGACGCAGTTTTTCATCCGGTCGGCTACTTGCAACAGCAAATCATCGCCGGCGTCATGGCCCAGGGTGTCGTTGATCCATTTGAACCGGTCCAGATCGACAAACATAAGGGCGATCTTCTTGTTCGTGCGCTTGACACGGTCAAAGGCCTGGTCCAACTGATCGAGGAACAAAGACCGGTTGGGCAGGCCGGTAAGGGAATCGTAGTTTGCCTGGAAACGGATGCGTTCGTCGGTCTGTTTGCGTTCGGTGATGTCATTGATCAGCGCCGCGTATCGCTGAATCTTGCCGTCCTCGTCCTTGATGGAGGAAATGGAAGCACGAACCGCGTACTCCTCGCCGTTCTTCCGCCGGTTCCAGAATTCCCCCTCCCATTGATCGTGATCTTCGATGGCGCGCCACATTTGGGCGTACAGGGGGTCGTCACCCGCCCTGGAATCTTCCAGGTGGGGGATTTTGCCGACGATGTCGTCGGCGTCGTATCCGGTGATGGTGGTGAAGGCGGGATTGATGGCGGTTACGCGGAACTCGTGGTCGGCGATAAGCACCGCTTCGCTGGTTGCTTCGATGACCCTGGCCGCCAAGCGCAACCGCCCCTCGGCTTTCTCCCTTTCGACGATCTCCTGGGTCAGGTCCCTGGTGCGGTCCTCGACTCGTGTTTCCAGCTCGTCATAAGCTGTTTTCAGGTCTTCTTCGGCCTTCTTCTTGGCCGTAACATCGCGGGCGGTCCCGGTGGCGCCGATGATTTCATTTTTCCTGTTTCGGCGGGGGATGGCCTTGAAGTTGATCTAGACGGGAGACCCGTCTTTCTTCAGGAACGAAGTTTCATAGTCGGAGATTTCCCTGCCCGCCAGAATCTCGTCCATGATGTTCAGGTGGTCCCCTTCGAATTCAGGGTTATGGAAATCGCTGGCCGGGCGGCCAAGCATTTCTTCTGGCTGGTAGCCCAGGATGGCCAGCGCCGCCAGCCGGTTAACGAAGGCCCACCTGCTTTCCGTATCCATGGACCAGATCAGGTCCTGGGACGTTTCCACCAGGCCCCGGTAACGCCGTTCGCTTTCTTCCAGGGCTTCCGCCGCCTGCTTGCGGCTGTCTTCCGCCGTCGCCTTGGACAGTGCTCTTTCTATGGACGGCGCCAACCGGGACAGTTCCGCCTTGCCGACAAAGTCGAAGGCGCCGGCATTGATCAACGCCGCCGCCCGGGCGACGCTTACCTTTCCCGATACGATGATCAGCGGGATTTCCCGGTCCTGTTCCTTCAGCGTCTCAAGGACCTCGGCGGCGGTAAGAAAGGAAAGCTCGTAGTCGCAGGTGACGATATCCCAGTTTTCTTCCTCCAGGGCCTGCAGCAGGGCTTCCCGGGTTACGGCGCGGCGCCACTGGGACTGGAACCCGTGGCGGCGCAATTCCGCTACCATGGCCGCGGCGTCAATCTCCACATCGTCTACAATCAGCAGATTGAGCGGTTTGCCCATGGGACACATTTTCCTTGCCGAAGGCGCCGCTCTGGTAGGAATAAGGCGTTACGAAACCTTCTTTCGCCACGGATAGTGGGTGAATCCCGTTAATATATTCTTGTGAAATAGGCGATTACTGTCGATTGACCTAGCGCGGTTTTTCTCCACCAGGCGGCCGGCGGGAAATCAGAGGGGATTCCGGCGATCATTTGTTGGTGATCTTGGCAAACAGGCGGTTGGACACCGGCCGAAAAACTGTAAAGTTCGGCCACGGGCTGCTTTTTTTCGTCCTTGTCGCCAAATACCTGGTTGTGATTTCGGGCGGGGATGACAATATATATGGATATGGAAGCCTTGGCGGTGATTCCCTTCCCTGGCGGGCGAAATTGTCTTGCCGTCACGGGATCGGCCCAATTTTGAACCCGAATTTTGACAGCGTGAAATTCACGGATTAATCCCATGAAAAAGGCCGTTTCCGCCCTCCTCCTGGTTTTTACATTTTTTCTCTGGCCTGCCGCCGGCCATGTCGCCTATGCGAAGAACGCGGACGTTGAGCCGTTTGTCGGCGAGTATGTCGGGCGCTCCATTTCGTCCAGCGATGGCGGACTTTCCGAGCGCGATCTTGGGGTCAAGATCAAAGCGAAAAAGAAGGGGTTTGTTCTCGAGTGGACCACCACGACCCGTCCTTCCGCCGGCAAGATCAAGCGCAAGTCCTACAGGATAGAATTCACCCCTTCCAAACGCGGCAAGATCTTTTCTTCTGCCATGCGTTCGGACAAGTTCGGCGCCAGGGTGCCCCTGGACCCGATGAAGGGGGATCCCTACGTATGGGCCATGATCGAAGGCCGGACCTTGATCGTTCATGCCTTGATGATCACCGACAGCGGCGGTTACGAGATGCAGACTTATGAACGCACGCTGACCGAAACCGGAATGGACCTGACCTTTTCCCGCTTTCGCAACGGCGAGCAGTTCAAGCTGATCAAGGGTACCCTGCTCAGGGTCAAGGAGTAATCCCGGGTAGGGGGACCCGAACCTTTCCCCCCCGCCGGAATTGTTGCCGGAACTGTTAAATGGCGGCGGGAATCGTTATCCATTGCGCGGCAAGGCGCAAGTCAATCCTCTTGTTAGATGGAGACCATCGTGTCGGAAAAAATTAAAGCCTCTCACATCCTCCTCGCCCATGCGGACGGTGAACGGTCCCGGGTCACCCGGTCCAAGGAAGAAGCCCTGGAAGCCATGGAAAAGATCAAGGCGGAACTGGACGGTGGCGGGGAATTCGCCACCCTGGCGGCGGAACATTCCGATTGCCCTTCGGGCAAGGAAGGCGGCGACCTGGGTTCCTTCGGCCGCCACGCCATGGTCAAGGAATTCGAGGACGCGGCCTTTGCCTTGGAAGTGGGCGAATCAAGCGGCGTGGTCGAAACCCCGTTCGGCTACCACCTGATCCACCGTACCGGTTGAATTAAGACCGGCCTCGGTGGTGGCGAACCCCAAACATCACTGAAGGCGGCTAAATATCCGGTGCTTCCAGGCCGTGTTGCAGGCAGGCGGCGACCACCGTATTGCGCAACAGGCAGGCGATGGTCATGGGGCCGACACCGCCCGGAACGGGGGTGATGGCGCCCGCCACCTTCACCGCTTCGTCGAAGTCCACGTCGCCCACCAGCCGGGTCTTGCCTTCGCCGGCGGCGATGCGGTTGATGCCGACGTCGATGACCGTGGCGCCCGGTTTGATCCAGTCCCCCTTGACCATGCGTTCCCGGCCCACCGCCGCCACTAGGATGTCGGCGCGGCGGCATTCTTCCGCCAGGTCCTTGGTGCGGGAATGGCCGATGGTGACCGTGCAGTGCTGGCCCAGCAACAGCGCCGCCATGGGCTTGCCGACGATGTTGGACCGGCCCAGGACGAAGGCCCGCTTGCCGGAAAGATTCCCCAGTTGATCCTTCAGCATTATCAGGCAGCCCAGCGGCGTGCAGGGCACCATGGCGTCGGGGTTGCCGGTGGCCAGCCGTCCCGTATTGATCACATGGAACCCGTCCACGTCCTTGTCAGGGTCAATGGCGTCCAGCACCCGTGACGCATTGATCTGATCGGGCAGGGGCAACTGCACCAGGATGCCGTTGACCGCCGGGTCCTTGTTGAGTTTGCCGATCAGGGCCAGCAGTTCGTCTTCGGTGGTTTCCGCCGGCAGGCGGTGCTCGAAAGAATTCATGCCCACTTCCGTGGTCTGCTTGCCCTTGTTGCGCACATAGATCTGGCTGGCCGCGTCCTCGCCCACCAGCACCACGGCAAGCCCCGGGGTCAGGTTGTGGTCCGCTTTCAGCCGCTCCACCACTGTGGAGATCTTCCCGCGCAGGTTCTGGGCGAAGGCCTTGCCGTCGATGATCGTTGCGTCAGTCATGAGTGATTTCCATCCATTCGTTCAGTTGCCTGAGAAGGGCCTTGCTATCCCCTTCGATTAAAAGTGTCTTGCGCCGATCCGACACGCCGACGGTGATGGAGAACAGGGATTTGGGCACCCCCCATTCCCGGGCCAGCATGCGGACCAATGCGGCGTTGGCCTTGCCCCCTTCCGGCGGTGCCGTTACCCGTGCTTTCAGCGCCGGCCCGCCGCCGCCGGCGTACAGGCCGTCAATATGGTTCCGGGCCGCTTTCGGGTTCAGGCGCACCCGCACCCGCACGCCCCGGGGCGTCGCCTCGAAAAGAGTTCCTTTTTCCAAACCGTCCTCTTATCCGATCTGGACGAAGGCCCAGATGATGAACCGCTGGGCGAACATGAGAAGGACGATCAACACCACCGCCGACAGGTCAAAATTCCCCATGTTGGGCAGGATGTTGCGTATGGGACGCAGCGCCGGCTCGGTGATGCGATAGACGAAATCAGCGACCATGTAGACGAACCGGTTGGACTGGTTGACCACGTTGAAGGCCACCAGCCAGCTCAGGATGACCCCCGCGACCACGATCCACAGGTAAAGGTCGATGAAGGTCAGGGTGAGCCAGAGGAAGGGGTTTGAGGCCATGGAAATCATTCAGGTGTTTATTGTGAAGCCGGCCCAGAGCCTAACCAGCAGGCCTTTGCGGCGCAAGGAAAAGGGCAACCGCCCAGATGAACAGGTGAGGCAAAGGCCGCAATATCGGAAGCGCCGCTTTTTTTATCCGGCCTTTTATATGTCGTGAAAGCAGGATCGGCCTGAAAAACGAAGGGCGCGGCCATGGGCCTTTCTTGTTCTTGTGTTAATTCGCAAGGCCGGTAATTCGCCGGATCAGGCGGCTACGCTCGGTTTGCGGTCCTTGGAGGATTTTACGTAGGCCCGGGCGCAATGGGCCGCGCAATAGGGCCGTTCCCGGGCCACCGGTTCGCCGCAAAAATGAAAATCGTCCGTGCCCGGTTCTCCATCGGGCCAACAGCACATGCTGGCGGTCAGGGCCGCCAGCTTGACCGTGTTGCGCTTTTCCTCCACCGGCGGCTTGGCGCGGGGCGATGACGCCCTTTTCGGCAGGCCCAGACGGTGAACCTTGCCGACGACGGCGTTTTTCGTCACGCCCAGCCGCTGGCCCATGACGCTGGTGGTCAGGCCCTCTTCCCAAAGGGCGATCAAGGCGGCGGTTCTCTGGGGTGTCCATTCTTTCGTGGTCATTGCTTGGTTTTGGCCCTGTATTCCCCATAATTCTTTGAAATCAAGGGTTTTTTTGGGCGCTTCCTCCTCTGTTGATGGGTGCCGCAAGGCCGGTTCAATCGAATAACTTCTACAATATAAGCGAAGGTTGGGTGAGATTTCTACCACATTATGTAGGTGCCCCCATATGTTGTTATCCACAGCCGCCTCTTCGCACCTGCAATAATTTCCTCACCCTCCCCCGTGCCCCTTGGCTATACTCGCGGGAAATTCGGACCCAAGGGGTATTGACGCCATGTCACCGAAAAAGACCCTCAAGGAATGGGAAAAGGCCGCCTCGCGGGAACTGAAGGGCCGTTTTTCCAATGACCTGGCTCCGGAAGACCTGATCTGGCAGACGCCCGAAGGCATCGCCGTAAAGCCCCTCTATACCGCCGCCGACCTGGAAGGGTTGGAAGGCGTCGATTCCCTGCCCGGCCTGCCGCCTTATTCCCGCGGGCCGCGGGCGACCATGTACTTGGGCCGGCCGTGGACCATCCGCCAGTATGCCGGATTCTCGACGGCGGAAGAATCCAACGCCTTTTACCGGGACAACCTGAAGGCGGGGCAGAAGGGCCTGTCGGTGGCCTTCGACCTGGCCACCCACCGGGGCTACGATTCCGATCACCCCCGGGTGGTGGGCGACGTGGGCAAGGCCGGCGTCGCCATCGATTCCGTCGAGGACATGAAGATCCTCTTCGACGGCATCCCCCTGGACCGGATGAGTGTTTCCATGACCATGTCCGGCGCCGTCCTGCCGGTGCTGGCCGGGTTCATCGTCGCCGGCGAGGAGCAGGGCATACCCCAGGAAAAACTGTCGGGCACCATCCAGAACGACATCCTCAAGGAATTCATGGTCCGCAACACCTACATCTATCCGCCGGGCCCCAGCATGCGCATCGTCGCCGACATCATCGAGTACACGGCGAAACACATGCCCCGCTTCAATTCCATTTCCATTTCCGGCTATCACCTGCAGGAGGCCGGCGCCACCATCGTCCAGGAACTGGCCTACACCATCGCCGACGGGCTGGAATACGTACGCGCCGCGATGGCCAAGGGACTGGACGTGGACGCCTTCGCTCCCCGGCTCAGTTTCTTCTTCAACATCGGCATGAATTTTTTCATGGAAATCGCCAAGCTGCGGGCGGCGCGCCTGTTGTGGTCGGAGATGATGGCCCAGTTCGGGCCCAAGGACGCGCGTTCGTCCATGCTGCGCACCCACTGCCAGACCTCGGGCGTGTCGCTGACCGAAAAAGACCCCTACAACAACGTCGTCCGCACCACCATCGAGGCCATGGCCGCCGTGCTGGGCGGCACCCAAAGCCTGCACACCAATTCGTTGGACGAAGCCATCGCCCTGCCGACGCCTTTTTCCGCCCGCATCGCCCGCAATACCCAACTCATCCTGGCTGAGGAAACAGGCATCACCAACGTCATCGACCCCTTGGGGGGAAGTTATTTCATCGAAAGCCTGACTCATTCCGTGGCCGCCCAGGCCCGCAAGCTGATCGACGAGGTGGAAGGCATGGGCGGCATGACCAAAGCGGTGGAAGCGGGCCTGCCCAAGCGCCGTATCGAGGAATCGGCGGCCCGCCGGCAGGCGCGCATAGACCGGGGCGAGGAAACGGTGGTCGGCGTCAACAAGTATGAAAACGATTCCGAGCCGGACTTCGATATCCTGGAAGTGGACAACGCCAAGGTGCGCGGCGCCCAGGTGGCGCGCCTGGAAAAAATACGCCGGACCCGGGACCAGGCCGAATGCGCGGCATCGCTGGATGCGCTCGTCGAGGCGGCGGAATCAGGCCAGGGCAACCTGCTTACCCTGGCCATCGAAGCCACCCGCGCCCGCGCCACCGTGGGCGAGATCACCAGCGCCCTTGAGGGGGTCTATGGCCGGTATACCCTGCGCAGTCAATCCGTTTCCGGCGTTTACGGCGGCGCCTTCGAAGGCGATGAAGGGTTCGAGAAAATGCGCCAGTCCGTACAGGCCTTCGCCGCCGAAGGGGGACGGCGGCCGCGCCTGCTGGTGGCCAAGATGGGGCAGGACGGCCACGACCGGGGTGCGCGCATTATCGCCACGGCGTTCGCCGACATCGGCTTCGACGTGGATATCGGCGCCCTGTTCCAGACGCCGGAGGAAACGGCCAGGGAAGCGATTGAAAACGACGTGCACGTGATCGGCGTTTCCACCCATGCCGGCGGCCACAAGACCCTGGTGCCCGCTTTGATCGATGAGTTGAAAAGTCACGGTGCCGACGACATTCTGGTCATCGTCGGCGGCGTGGTGCCGGCGGGCGATCATCAAATGCTGGCGAGTGCCGGCGTCGCCGCCATCTACCCCCCCGGCACCCACATCCCGACGGCGGCCGCCGAAATTCTCGCCCTCATCCGCGAACGCAGGCTGGCGACGTAGAAAAAAGCGTTCCAAATTCAAATTTGCCCATGGGGATTGTCAATGACGCTTGGTGCTTCCTAGGGCCGGGGACGCGCGCATGTATCGGCCCCACTTCGACGCTGGGCCAGCGGCAAGGGCTAAAAGAAGAGCTATAGTCAAAATCCGCCACATGGTTCAACCCCTCACCGCAAAGGTACGAACCAAACCCGCCCGTGTCCATTTATGGCTATGCAGTGTGGTTTTGTTTGGGCGTTGAGTTAAGAAAGTCGCTCAACGTATGCCGCAATGCGGTGGTCGAGAAATTTGTCGGCTGGTTGGCCAAGGAAAATGGCGTCGCCCGCGTGCCGGTATCCCCACAACGGCCACGGATGATCGGGCACGCAGTCGGCGCCGTTGACGTAACGGGCAGTGGGCACGCCGGCCAACAGGCACGACAGCTTTCCCATGCCGGCGCGGGGGCTGCCGAAGGTGACCAGGCCGGCGGGCGGCTGGCCCGCCCGGGCCAGCAGGGCGGCGGCCAGGGTGGCTTCCGCCGCGCCCTTGCTGTGGCCGGTCAGGTAGAGGGGCGTGTCACTCCCGGTTAGCACCGGTTCCATCCTGGGCCAGATGCGGCGCACGCCCTTAAGGAAGCCGGAATGGCACCAGCCCAGGTCGGGATCACGCCAGGGCAGGCCGCGCAGGTCACGGAGGATGTCGTCGAAATCGAACTCGGTGCCGCGGAAGGCGGCGGCGCGGAAACCGCCCTCGTCCACCAACAGGGACTCCACCCCGCCGGCCTTCCAGGTGGCTTTCCCATAGGCGCGGGCGGAAAGCGCCGCCAGATAGGCCGGCGTCATGGTTTGGCCGCCGATCCGGCGGCGGTCCGGGTCTCCGCGGCCTTATCGACAACCTGGCCGATGACCAGCAGGATCAGCGCCCGAAGCTCGGGGCAACTGGCCACATATCCCTGGAGCCACACCGGCCCCCTTTCCTTGACCATGTCGCCGATCCAGTGCACCGGCCAGCGGCAGCGCAGGTTTTCGGCCCGCGCCAGGGCGGCGCGGCGCTCGCTCTCCACCGCCGCCTTGACCTGGTCCAGGGGGCCGTAGATACCGCCGGCGGCGCAGCCGGAAAGAAAGACGGCGAGAAGGGGAATGCAAAGCTTTCGCATGATGGTTACTCCACCGAGTTGTAGAAAAGGTGATTGCCGATGACCGCCGACGGCTCGCGGTCCCGGGCCCAGGGCGGGGCGGTGTTCCGGGCGTGGTAGTGGGTGGCGCCGCCGGTGGGGTCGGCGAGGAAGCCGCCCGCCGCCCGTCTGGCGATACGGATGCAGCAATCGAACACCCGGTTGCCCGGCTCCACCGCCAGGATTTTCGCAAGGTTGAGATCACCCGGGTTCCAGCAGGAAAACTGCCACGGCCGCAGGCACACCTCCTCGATGGTGTTGCCCCACCAGTACCCGCTCCGGGCTTGGGCCCTGTGCACCCGGTTGACGATGACGGCGGCCACCGCCTCCTTGCCGCGTACCGGTTCGCCCCGGGCCTCGCCGTAAAGAGTGCGGGCCAGGGCGTCCACCACCGGGTTCAGGGCGGGGCGGCGCTTTGGCGGCTTGTTCCGCCCCGGCGCCGCCGGGTTCCGTTCGCCGGCGGTCATGATGGCATTCCCCAGCTTTGGCCGCCGCGCTTGACCGCGTCCAGTTTGTCCTCGATGCGGATCAGGTGATCGGTCAGCCGGCGCTCCACCTCTTTCAGGTAGGCGATGGAAGCGTAGGTCTTGGCGACTTCCAGCTTGAAGGCGGCGAGGTTTTCGCGAAGGTAGGCCAGCCCCGTTTCGCTTTTGTGGCGGGCGTCGTCGATGGCCAAGCCGGTTTCCTGGCGGTTGCGCCAGATGAGCCAGAACAGGCCCGCCAGCGCCGGCAGTTCCACCGCTGATATCCACCACAGAATGTCGGGGGTCAGGGTTTCGGGCATTGGGTTCTCCTTGCCAAAAAAGGGGCGCCCCCCGAAAGGGGGGCGCGGGTTGATAAACGGGTATAAAAAAAGCCCCGCGAGAGTGCGGGGCTGTCTTGGATTTGGATGTCCGGTGGACACCCTTTAATCGCCGTCTTAAAGTCGGGATAAGGCTTGCGGCGAGGATACGGACCTTCCCGTCCCTATCGCCCGGGCGTAAAAAAATGCACCAAAAAACCCCGCCATATTGGCGGGGTTTTTTGTTTTACCCGCCGGTCCTTTGAGAAGCCGATGGGGTTCGAGGGCCGCCGCCCGTGGCGGCCCTGACCGGAAATTCAGCTTCCTGCTAGGTGCGGGAGCCGGCGTTCCGCTTCGGCAGTAGTTCCCAGCTATCACCGGCCGCCATGAGACAACTCAGGCCATTGGGCCGGGTCATGATGATGGTAAACGAACCCTTGGTGGAGGCGAAAACCTCGATCACCGCGCCATTGCTCGCCAGACCGATGGAAACAGGCGTTTCAGAATAGCCCTTTTTCAGTTTGGAGACGACTTCGGTACGGTCACCGCACATGGCCTGGGCCTGCACGGTCGGCGGAAAAGCGGTCCAGCCGATGAGCAGAGCGCCAGCAATGGTTGCCAGATATTTTACCATAACACGCTCCTTTCAATCCTTAGTGGCCTTCCCCGATATTCCGCCCGGGATTCTTCCGGATCACCCGCTGTTCTCAGCGTAAGTCCAAAGGTAGGGGTTAAAATATAACATTCGATGAATATTCAATAATACCGGCGGGAATCATGACTTTTTGATACTGTAAAGGAAATATTAACAAGAGATTAACGCATCGAATGTTTCCTTCTATTTCAGTCAACTGTTCTTGTCTGTTTCGCACCGGTTTGTAACCGCCGGGGAGCGGCTCAAATTATTCCAAAAAATTGTATAAAGAAGAGACGGCGGTTCTCAAGCCGGGTTTGACCCACGCAACCAGGGGAAGCAACGAAACCAGATCCAAGAGCGGGCTTTGGAAGTGGCCCCGGTCCCGGCGCCGGGATCACACCGGGAAATCGGTTTTGGCCCGGAAGGCGCCGCTTCCCGGCCGCCATGGGGGCCTGGAGACGGGCCTGGCCTCGGGGCCATCGAGCGCCGGCAACCGCCTGAGGCGCACCGGCTCGCCGAGCAGACAGCCGGAAACCGCATCCAGCCCGTCGTCTTTCTTACCCGATCCCGGCTGCCATTCCCGCATCTCGTTGATAAAGGGAGTTTCCCAGACCATTCGATGGGCGTGCAGGCGACCCGCCGCCAGCACCGCGTCAAAGGCGTCGATGATTCGCGTGTCCTTGGCCTGGCGGGAGGCGGTTTCGATCACCGTGACGCCCAAGCCCAAAATATTCAGTTCCCGGCGCAGCAGCCCGGGCAGAAACCGGCCGAGGCCGTTGGTCTCGATGGTCACCGCCGGAAGATACAGTTCGTTGGCGAAGCCAATCACCTGGCGGCAAAGCTGAGTCGCTTCGTCAACGCGGTCGGTGATTTTCGGGTCGTGAGTCAGGTAACGGATTTGGTGCAGCCAGTAATCCCCATGGTCGTCCGTAAACACCGCGGCGACGACGCTGGCGTCGCCTTTGCGCGGCGCGCCGTAGGACGGGTCCCACCAGCAGGAGGCTGAAACCAGGCGCCTGCCGCCCAGGCTGAGCACGGCCTCGAAGTTGCCTTCGCGGTAATCCAGGTCCATGCCGTACATGCGCAACCGGTCCACATCCAACCGCCCGTCGGCCAGGTTCACCGGCTTCAGCATCATTTGGCTGTCAAATTTCCTCGGCCCGGTGCGGCGGCGGATTTCCTCGATCCTGTCCAGTGGAAAACGCTCCGGCCAGCAGCTGTTGCCGGCTTGGTCGAGGATCGGCAATTCAAGTTTCCTGAATCCCTCAAGGAAGGGCCGGTCTTGATCGCTTGCGGGTTCACTTGTGGCGTCACTTCCGGGCTTGCTGGCGGATTCACCCGCCGGGCTTTCCGATCTGTAAATGGAATCGTAGGTATGGGGAGTGCCGACGTAGAGCTGCAATCCTCCCGGGACCAGAACGTAATCGATTTCCGTCAGCCGTTCCCGCAGGTCCATGCGCTTGGCCGCCGAATCGCTGGTGTTGGGAACTTCCACATCGTCGCAAATGACCACGTCGGCCCTTGATCCGGTGACATTGGCGCCAATGCCCTTGGCCAGCATGGAGGGGTCGCGGAATTCAGAGGCGCGATTGATCGTGAACTGGCCGGAAGCCCATTCATCGGCCTGGTCCGGTTTAAGGCCGGCGGTCAGGGGGTGGCGCTCGATGATTCGCTTGACGTTGCGCACCATTTTCCGCGCCAGGGCGTCGTCGGCGGCCATGACCAGGATCCGCAAGCAAGGATCGCCCAACAGCAGCCACGCACAATAAAGCCCGACCAGGGTGGACTTGCCCGAATTGCGGAAGGCCAGAAGGAGCAGGTGGCGGTCGCCCAACTCCCTGCTTTCCTCCAGCCAACGGGAGATGCGGGCGTGAAGGGATGGCATCGTCATATTTTGCATCTCGTTCCAGATAAAGACAAAGGCGGGAAAGCTGGGATGCTTCATGGGCTATCCGTGGGAGCGTGGCCGACGGCGGCCTCTGCCCGGGCGATAAGGTCTTGCGCCGGGCCTCCGGCCGGGGGCGCGGACATGCCGTCATTTTCATCCACCCGGCGGATGAGCTTCAATAAAAGCTCGATGTGGGACAGGGCGGCGCGGCAGGCCGACTGGTAAGCGCCAAAGTCTTGGGATCGGTTCGATGACGGGGCGTCGTGGAAGAATTTCTCGTACCGGTCCACAGCCTCCACCAGGCGGCGGGAGAAGCGGGACGACAAGGGTTCTTGGGGCATGTCGGGGCCTTCTTGTGGGGTTGAACGGGTGGGGATTTGGTGGGAAACGGTGGTTGCCCGGTTCAGGGATCAGCAGGATACTTCCATGTCTTCATGAACGAGGGATCGTTGGTCACGGTCAGCCAGGGTGCGTGGGCGGCGAGCAGCGCCGCCGCCTTGGTGACGCCCATGCGGGTCGTGCCGGTGAACATCATCGACCCGTCGGCGTTTTCAACCGGAGAACCGATGGCTTCGGCCTTGTCCGGATTATCCCGGCCACGCACGTTCTTCGCCCGATAAACGGCTTCCAGGGCAACCCGGTTTACGGTGGGAAAAATCAACCAATAGGTCATAACCCGAACCTCCCTTTCTGCCGGTTCCAGATGCTGTCGCAGTTGGCTTTCGTGAGCGCCGCGCCCTCGAAGATCATCACCCCGGCGAAGCGGTTTCCGTTGCCCAAGGGCCGGGTCATGGTCTGGAAGGCGCCCATCTGGAACAAGGATGTGCTTCCCGTGCCGGGTGAAGTGTAAGTCCCGTCGAAGGTGTTGGCGGCGGCGACCCGATTGTACGCGCCATTAAGGTAGAGGAAGCTGCCGCCCGCCCCCGCCGCCTCGTCGAGGCTGACGCCGACAAGGTTCCAGGTGTTGTCGGTCAGGGCTGTGTCGCCAGTCTTGTTGGTTAGAGCACCGCTGAGTACGCTAAAGACGGCCTTGTTGCCAGCCGGTTCCACCATGTTGAAATGGATGCCCTCGGAGGCTCCAGCGTTGGCGCCGCTGACCAAGACGCCCCGGTCGGTGGCGACCCAGTAAATCCACACCAAGATGGTGAAAGCCGCGTTGTTCTGGTGCAGGTTGTCCATCCAGGCGGGCAGGGTGCCGGAGTCGTACTTGAACTTGTCGCCGCCGTCGAAGCTGAAATATTCCGATGAACTCAGGCCGCCCGGCGCGCCGTTGAAGGTGGGATCGTCCGAACTCGCGCCCGACGTAGCGCCCCGAAATAAGTCATAACCGCCGTCGGCGAGGTCCAGCCAGCTTTGCCCCTGACCGCCGTAGCTGTCGGCGCTGCCCGCATCCAAACATAGTTTCAGGTTGGCGGTCAGGCCCAGGGCGGCGAGGTCGCCGTAAAAGGACCCGTCGCCGCCCGCATTCGCCGCCGCCATCATCCTGTGTGGGGCCAACATCACTGCATACCCAATCCGGCGGCGAAGCCATACCAGGTGGCGCCGCCGTCGGAGGTGGTGAAAACCAAAACGTCGGCGCCCGCCGCGGTCAACGCCGGCGCCGTGCCGCCGGCCCATTTGACCGACGCCGGCCAGTTCACCGTTTGCGAGCCGCCGTTGGTCAAAACCAGGGTAAAGGAACCGGCTTTGCCCGATGCCGGGGGATTTGAGAAAGTCAGCGTGGTGGCGGAAGTATCCACCGTGCCCGTGACATAATTGCCCAAGGTCAGGTCTATATCCTGGGTGCCCCCGCCCATGGAACCGATGGCGTTGACACTTTCGGCAACGTCTTTGAGTTCCGGCCGCTGGAGCACCTTGTCGCTCAGGTTCTGGTCGCCGCTCCAGGTATTGGCCCCGTCCAGCAGGGGGACGGCATTGCCGCTGGTGCCGGTGTTCTTCACCGCCGCCGTGCCCAGGCCCAGGGTGGCGCGCGCGGATGCCGCGTCGGCGTCATCGACCACGGTCGCCATGAAACCGGACACGGTCACCGTGTCCGCCGAACCGGCGGCGGCGATGGCGTCTCCGTTGGCGTCGAAACCCAGGAACTTGCTGGATCGCGCCGCCTTTTCCGGCAGGGTCAGGGTGTCGGCGGGGTCGGTGGCGGAAAGCTTGAGCCCCCGCTTGGCCTCGGTTTCGACCTGCTGCAATCCGGCGGTGGCGATATCCAGCTCGTCGTTGATCACCTTGGCGCGAAACTCACCCGATTCCTGAAAATCGGTGGTCCGCTTGATGGCCATCTGGCGGCGCAGGGTAACGAGCACGCCATTGGCCGGCGCGGTCACGAAAGTCACCGACCCGCCGGCTGAATTTCCGGCGCCGGAAACCGTATAGTGGGTGGTGATGATCATAAGGGTTGCGCCCTCGTACACCTCCATGTCGGCGTCGGCGAATATGGGGAACGGATAGGTAAAGACGGTTTGCAGCCCGTCTCCCGTGTACTGGATGCGGGGCGCGATGTCCCCGATCTGAATGTGGGTGCTCATGGTGCTCTCCTGGGGGAAGGGTTAGCCGATCAGGGACCGAACGGCCGGAATGCTTTTTCTCAGCAGGTCGAAGGCCAGGCGATTGCGTGCGCCGGACGCCTCCAAAAGGTTTCGGCGCCGGCTTTCCGCCAACCGGTTGTTAATGGCGGCGATGCGAAATCCGGCCAGGGACTGGGCGTTCCTGGATTCGGAATCGATGCTTTTGGACAAACCTTCCAAGAGCGCGGCGGCGGAACCGCCTTGGGCACTGATACCCTGGCCGCCGAAACGGGACCGTTGGGTCGCCAGCGCCTGGCGAAGCCGATCCCTTCGCCGTTGCTCCTCGATCTCCTGTGTCCTGCGGATTTGCTGGATCTGGAAATCGGCCTGGCTGGCGGCGGCGGCCCGATTGGCCTTAGTTGTCCGCCGGTCGATTATCCGCGAACCTACTTGTTGCGCGAAGCCCAGGATCATTGGCAGCGCGATAGGGTCAAAACCGCTCATGGGGTGTTCTCCTGTCTTGTTGAGGAATGGGGCGGCGGTACGGATGGCCCGCGCCGTCAGTTGAGGTTCATTTCGGTGGTCACGGACAACAGGGTGAAGGGCAGGGGCGTATCCTGTTCGATGCGCCACAAGGGCTCGGTGCCCCCCGGTTTCCAGCCGAAGGCGCCGATCGCCTTGTCGCCGGTAAATCCCGGTGGCGGTGAATCAAGGATGCTGGCGCCGAACCGCTTGAACGGCACCTCGACATACCCCCGCCCCGTGTCCAGCCGCAGCGCCGAAGTGTTTTGCAGGCGAAGGACGATGCGGATGGGCCGGACCCGGCCGCCCTGGCTGGAATTCCGGACCGCCAGGACGGACGGCGGCAAGGGTTCCACCGTATGGGTATAGCCGAGGCCGATCTGCACCGAGCTGGCGGCTTGGTTGAGGGTGATGGCGCCGCCCGAAACCACCCCATCGTCGTGCACCGCGCCGTCGGCTAGAATCTTGACCGTTTCGCCTTCCAGGTGGGCAAGGCCGCTCCAGGTGGTTTTCGGCGTTGCATCGGCGCCGGTCAGGCCGGAATCCATATTCAGGGTTTCGTCGAAAACCTCGATGAAGGTGCCATTGGCGCGGGTCACCAGCACGTAGACCTTGGCGCCGACCATCGCCAGGGAACGAACTTGTCCCTGGGTTTCCTGCCGGCTCCAGGCGGTGACCTTTTCGGCGCGAAAGACGGTCACCGTGGCCAGGTTGCCGTCGTCCATGGCGATGTGGAACAGGCGGTTCGAATTGTCGAAGTCCTGGTCCCGGGGGGTGGCCAGCATATGCCGGGCCAACAGGGCCAGGTCGGCGGCCTGGTACGCCTGTTCCAGGTCGGTGAACAGGAACTCGCGCAGGGCCGCATCGTCCCGGGGGGCGAACAGGGTCGCGCCATCCACGTCCCGGGGCGGCACGGTGCGGTCCACGGGCGAACCGATGCGGGTCTGGCGGCGAAGCTGAAGATTGGCCGGGGTCAACGGATCGCCGGTCACCATCCACTCGGCGCCCGAGGTGAACACCTGCAGGTGGCGGCCGGAAAAAACCGCCCGGATGGCGTTGACCTGATCGGAAAGGATGGCGAATTCGATGGCCTCGTCATCCAGGCCCGTTCCCAGGTCGAAGTTGAACAGGTCGGCGGATTTCGAAAGCCACAACCGGTTGGGCAGGTCACGGGAGCCGCCGATCACCAGCCGGTCCTGATGGAAGACGGCGGACGTTGGCCACCCGCGGGCGGAAGAAAACGCCTGTTCCTCCCAATCCCTGGTCGCCGTGGTGCCGGCCAGGGTCTCCTTGACCAGGGCCTGGACCTGGGTGGCCGAGGTAAAGGCGGTGACCTCCACCTCCTTGTTTTGCAGGCGCAGGCGGGTGCCCACATGCGCCGGCTGGAAGGCGTCGGCCGAGGCGGTCAGGGTGACCGTCCCGGTGGTGGCGCTGGGGGTGAGCGTCAGCGCCTCATCGGCAAACTTGTGCGTGGGCTGATAAATGCGCCCGTCCTTTTCCAGGAAGGCCCAATCATCGATGGTCCACACGGTGTCCGAGGTCCGGCCGATCTTCTTGGGCGGCACTTGCGGATGAACGACGAACAGGGTATCGGCGCTTTGCGTCCAGTTGATCTGGGAAACCTGGGCGGCGGTCCACGGGGTGGCGAAGCCGGCCACCTTGGCGCCGTCCCGGTACACGTCGGCGAACAGGTCGGTGAACACCAGCAGGTAGGCCTGCTGCGTATTGAATTCGAAGGCGACCAGGCGCCCGTCGCCCCGGGCCGTATCCACATAGGCCAAGCCGGCCCGGCGGGTGACGCCGCCGGTGGGATGAATGAACACGTTGCGCAGCTTGGCGGCGCCGTTCTCGTATGCCGTCAGGTCGCCCCGCCCCAGCAACCGCGGCGATATCTCGCCGGCGGTGAAGCTGGTCTTGGTGTGCTGAACGCGGGGCATCAGGCGCGGACCTGGATAAGGGTGAAATCCTCGATTCGGCCCGGAGTATCCTGCTGGCTGTCGATCATCTTGGTCCGGCGGAATTCCGTCTCCGCCAGCTTGAACAGGGCTTCCGACCGGCTGGTGCTTTCGGTGACCGGAATGCAGAATTCGGCCGCCAGGCGGGCGATCAGGGCCTGGTCGAAGAAGGGCGGGAATTCGGCCTCGTCCGGCCGGTAAATATAGGTAAGCACCACTTGGGTGGAATCCGTGTGCAGGGTGCGGCCCGAAATGCGGTAGCGGATGCCCCGCCCCCGGCTTCCGGCGCCGGCCGAAAGGGCGCGCAGGAAATCGGCCGGCAATTGGTAGGCATAAGCGAAATCGGCCACCGGCTCGGCGGACAGTTGGGGCAGGGTCGCCTGGGCGACGGCGAAGTTCCACGGATGGGCCGAAATCAGGGCGTCCCGGATCGAAGGATACAGGTTGGCCGCGACCTCCGCTTCCGCCGTTCCCTCGTCGAAGGACGCGATGCTTGCGGCGCCCAGTTTCAAAAGGGCGCGGGAACAAAACGCGATGCTGCTGAGAGCCATCTCGGGGTCTCCTTTGTGTCTGTTGGGGAGTAAAAAAGGATGAAATATGCCCGCACTGCCGGGAGGTTCCGGAAATTAATCTGAAAACAGTTAATTGGATGAATTCCCGGGCTCCATGGCAGGCGCCTAAACGCAATTATAATTAACTCAAATAAAGTTAATCGAAATGCTTCCGAGAGTTTCGTGTGGTGGATTGGAAAGACGGCCCCGCCATCCAGGGGGAGTTCCCCCCTGGGGCGGGGCCGCGCGGTTTCGGAGTTGGCCCGAAGGTAAAGTTTCAGGCCGTCCTCTTAGTCGGTGTCGGTGGAACCGACCGCGGTCATGTCGGCCACGTCCACCACCCCGCCCGAATTGGCGTTGACGAGGTAGATGCCGGACGCCGGCGCGCCATCGGTGTCGGCGTTGGCCATGATCATGTCGCCGACGCGCACCATGTCGGAGGCGTCGTTGAAATACCCGGCGGTGTCGATGGTCGCCGCCAGGTCGATGGTGGTGTAGTGCCACAGGGTGAAGCCGTTGGCGTAGGCCAGCACGCTGAGGTCCTTGGACTGATATGCCATGTTATGGCCTCCCTTAGTGTCTGTCCGGGAAAAAGTTGCTTTGGGTGAATCATTTATGATTCTGTTGTGGCCACTGATTCGTTTTTCGGGAGGTGGCTATGTGGACTGGCAAGAACCGAGGCCTGTACGAGCGCAAGGGCCTGCGTTATCTGAGCGAGTTAAGGGATGACGAATGGGCTCTGATCGAACCTCTGATCCCGCCCGGCAAGCGGGGCGGGCGGCGTCGCAAGGTGGATGTGCGCGAGGTG
>JAJRSS010000328.1 GCA_024278615.1 Alphaproteobacteria bacterium | reverse complement strand
TTCTCTTCCGCCGACCAATGCCGGCGCTTCCGATCCCCCATAATGCCTCCGTAGTGTCCATTAACGATAGTGGACACTTTCGGCCAAATCCCTCCATCGCTGCCAGAGCGGATTTACCGGACGGACACCTTAATTCCGACTTCGCAGATGTGATCCGGCGTGCCGAAATCCAACTCTCCCTCACCAAGGTTGATGATGTCGCGACCGGCGGCGACCAGGGGCGCCGCTTTCGCAAATGTTACAGCAGTTGGCGATTCCTTTACGACAGACATGCGAGGTGCAAGATTCAGCGTCGTGTTCATGAGTTGAATTTGGAGTGGTCCTACTTCATTGGATCCGGTAGTCGCGGATTAACATCGTGAGTTCTTTTTTTAAATTCCTTTTATGGGAATTTTCCCCTCTCCAAGCATGGACTGCGCTACATCCCGGTAGATCAATACGGAACGGATAAGTTCGTTCACGGGGACAAATTCGTCGGGCTGGTGTGCGACCTCCAACGATCCAGGGCCCAAGACGACCCCATTGGCACCGACGGAACGGAAGTGGACCAGGTCGCATCCGCCCTGAAAACCCGAAAGCGGCGTTGCGGCGCCGTTGTGGCGGCAACATGCCGACTGGCTGGCCGTCACCACTGGATGGTCGGCTGCGGTTTCTGTCGCACCGCCCGTAGTCGGTCGGAATTCAACGATCTCAGCTTCTGTGTTGCATTCCCGTGCGGCCCGTTCAACAAGGTCGGTCACCCGCCGAAGCAGAGGCGGTCTCCTATGCGCAGATCAATGAGCCCGCTATGGTGGCCTGACTCAAGCAACACAGCCTCCGGCAAGCCCGGTGCGGTTCACCCGCCACGACCGGCGGGGCAACGGTGTTGGAGAACAGATAGGAGCGTGAGCGTTGCCGCAGCAATTCAACGATTTCCTTGCGCCCGCTGGTGCTGCCCCCGCTGGCCCCTCCAAGGGACTTGCCCAGCGTGCCGGTGGTAATATCGATGCGCTTTATACAACCGCAATGTTCGTGAGTGCCTCGGCCGCGGCGCCCGACATAACCGACGGCATGACTGTCGTCAAAATGTACCAGCGCATCGTCGCGCTCGGCGAGACCGCAAACCTTGCCCAACCGGGCGAAGTAGCCGTCCATCGAAAAAACACCGTCGGTGGTGATCAGCTTGAAACGGGCCCCCGCCTTTAGGGAAGGCCTTCGACATATCCACCACAGGATCAGTTTTTCGATATGGACAAAGAAGCATCTTTCAGAACCATTTTAGCCAAACCAGGAAAACAAGGATCAGGATAATGGCATCCCAAAAGATGACCTCGCCAATCCGGAACCAGCCCTTACGCCGGTTAAGCCGATAAACCCAATACCAGCCAAGCGCCGAAATGGCGACCGGGATGAGATGAATAGCCGGGTTCACAGCCGCCGCCGCCCGTCGCCAATCTCGAAGAAATGCTGAAACCTGTGTGGAATTTCCAGGTGGATTTGCGAGCCGCGAACAAGATCGCCAACATCGCGCATGACCCGCACCACCATTGAGGCATTGCCCTTATTGACGAACAAAAGCGTATCGGGCTCGACCAGTTCCAGCATATCGAGCTCAAACCCAATTGCTTCATCGGTCGGACCATCTTTGAGGATGATCTGTTCGGGGCGGATGCCCATGGCCACGGGCCCATCCGGTTGACCCGTGACAGGTACTTCGAATACGTCGGCCTTGAAGAGACCTTCGGTAATCTCGCCTTCAATAATATTCATGGCTGGGCGTCCGATGAATTCAGCAACAAAACGAGTCGCCGGTTCATGATAGATGCGCCGTGGAATGTCGAACTGCACCAGTTCACCCTCGTTGAGAACGGCAATGCGGGTGCCCAGGGTCATTGCTTCTTCCTGGTCATGGGTAACAAAGACAAAGGTATGGCCAAGGTCATCGTGCAGGCGCTTCAGCTCTGTCCTGGTTTGCAGCCTTAAAAGCGCGTCCAGGTTGCTTAACGGTTCGTCCATCAAACAGATATCGGGGTTCCATACCAGCGCCCGGGCAACCGCGACCCGCTGCGCCTGACCGCCGGAAAGCTGGCTTGGGCGGCGATCCAGAAGATCCTCGATCTGTAATACGCGGGCGATATCCTTAACCCGGCTGTCGATATTGCCTTTGGCGATTTTTCTGACCCGCAGCGGATAGGCGATATTTTCATAGACGCTTTTGTGGCTGTAGAGAGCATAGTTCTGAAATACCATGCTCATATTACGCTCGCGTGGAGGTAAACCGGTTATGTCGCGCTCATCAACGAAGACCGAGCCTTGCGTCGCTTCTTCGAGTCCGGCGAGGATACGGCACGCCGTTGTCTTGCCGCTTCCCGACGGCCCCAGTAGAATGACGAATTCTCCCTTGTCGAATTCAAGGCTGAGTTTGTTGAGCGCCACCGTGCCGTCGGCGAAGACCTTGCTGACCTGATTGAATGAAACGCCCATGTTCCGGTTACCCTTTAACGGCGCCGAATGTCATTCCGCGCACCAAGTGTTTCTGAACAAGGAAAGTGAAAAGCAGGATCGGTAGTGTCGCCACTACGGCAACAGCGGCGACCTGCCCCCAAAGCGTGCCGTGCGGAGTGACCAGGCCGGGAATACCCACGGTCAGGGTGCGGCCTTCAAATGCGACCAGAATAAATGCATAAAGAAATTCATTCCAGCTGAGGATGAAACACAATACCGCCGTCGCCGCCATACCCGGCGCCGCCAATGGCAACAAAACCTTCAGAAATGTTCCGCCCCGCGTATGGCCGTCCATCATCGCGGCTTCGTCTATTTCGCGCGGGATGTCAGCGAAGAATCCCCGCATCATCCACACCACCAAAGACACATTGAACGTCGTGTGGGCAAGGATGACGGCTATCGGCTTGTCGGTAAGGCCAAGCACCGAAAACAACAGAAACATCGGCACGACAATGGAAATCGGCGGTGCCATCCGGGTCGTCAGAAAAAAGAAAAACAGGTCTTCCTTGCCCGGAAAATCATAACGGGCGAACACATAGGCCGCCGGGGTGCCGACCGTCAGTGATAAAAGGGTACTGGATATGGCGACAAACAGTGAATTCCATACCAGCGGTAGATAACCTTTATCGATAAATATTTTTGGGTAGTGCTCGAACGTCGGCGTGAAAGCCCACACCGGCACATCGGCAAGCGCATCCAGCCGTGTTTTGAAAGAGGTAAGGAATATCCAAATATAAGGCGTCAGAAACACCACAAGAACAACGACTAGAGTCGCCACCGCCGCCATTCGCCAACCCCGGCTTATCATGATTTTCCTGCCTTGGGCGGTTTGGCGCGGCCTTCATTCCAATACACCGCCTTGTAAAAAATCGAACACATGATCAACACGACCAGATAGACCATGAAAGCGCTGACGGCTCCGTAGCCCAAATCCCAGTTCTTGAAGTTTATCCTGAAGGTATAGATCGACAGCATCTCGGTCGCGATGCCAGGACCACCACCCGTCAGGATGAACACCTTGTCGAATTCCTTGAACGCATCAATTCCCCTTAACAGCATGACCAACGCGATAATTGGCCGCAGCAACGGAAGGGTCACGTCCCTGAAAACCTGCACCGGACCGGCGCCGTCCATAACCGCCGCCTCGAACGGTTCCTTGGGCAGGCTGAGCAACCCGGCAAGCATGACCAGGGTGACGAAAGGCGTCCACTGCCAAACATCGATCATCATGATTGCCGGCATTACCAATGAAGCGTTCGACATCACCGCCGTACGCAGGTCGATAATTCCGATCAACCGCATATAATAGGTGACCATGCCTAAGTCGCCTTGAAGCAGCAGCTTCCAGATCAACCCGACGGCAACCGGCGCCAGCATCATCGGTACCAGCAACAAGGTCAGGATAAAGCGGTGTTGCCTGATATAGTGAAACAGCAGCATGGCGAGAGCGAATCCCAAGATGAATTCGATCGTGACCACCCAGAAAACGAATTTCATGGTCAACAGGAAGCTTTTCCAGAAGATTTGATCTTCCTGCATCAGGCGCCGGAAATTGTCGAAACCGACAAAGCTTCCGTCGCGCCCCGGAAGGGCATAATGAAGATCGGTAAAACCGGTCCATACCATATAAAAGAATGGCCCGACCAGAATGACGAGAAGGAGGATAACGGAAGGGACCAACAACAGCGGGGCTGTCCCGCGGTCGAGAACCGCTCCCATCATCCTCCTCACACTCATATCTTTCTTCCGTTCAGTACTAACCGTGTCGTTTCATACTTCGGTTAACGGCACAATTCCTTACTGAACCGGGTATTTGAGCGGGGCGCAAGAACCAAGAAGTTTTGACATCTCGACCGCCGCTGTATCAAGGGCTTCTTGTGCGCCCTTGGCGTCGGAAAGATAACTGCTCAGTTCACGCACCAGGATATCGGTAATCTGCGGGGATTCAGGTATCGTCGGCTTTGGCTTGGCTACCGCATTGGTATCCATGGAAGCTTTCGAGTAACTGATTTTCTGCACGTCCGGATGCGCGTAGACATCGGGCCGTGCGGAAGCGCCGCCATTCAGGTGCTGATTAAGCTGCTGGCTTTTTTCCATCATCCACTGGATGAACAGGTAAGCCGCCTCTTTGTTCTTGGAGTAGGCGGGCACCAGATAGGTCCAGCCTTCGACTTGTCCGACTTTTCCGCCCTTGCCCTGGGGCACGAGATCAAAACCCATTTTACCGGCAACTGTGCTGGCATCGCGATCTTCGGCAACGGCGTAGGTCGCGTCGTTCCACATGATCAACTCGTATACCTTGCCTTGCTGCATCAGGGCCATGACATCATCCCAGGTGTAGTTAAGGGTATCGGCCGGGGAATAGGCCATCAGGCTCTTGTAATATTCGAGCGAAGCAACCGCTTCGGGGCTGTTGACGATGACCGGGCCGCACTCACTGCCCGATTTCGTATCCAGCATGTCACCGCCGAAGCTGTAGAGAAAGTTCAGCCATTCGTACCATAAGGCCTCATGACGCTTGCCCTGAATGGCGGTTCCGTAGAAACCCTTCTCCGGCCGGGTAAACCACTGGGCGATGTCGGTGTATTCCTTCCAGTTGGTCGCCGGTTTTAAATCATAGCCATACTTGGCCTTAAAGCCTGATTTTTCCTTCGGATCGTTGAGAAGGTCATCGCGGTACCACATGTACATGGTCAACGCCGTGAACGGGAAACCGTAAATCTTACCCTCGTACCACGAAATTTCCTTCCACAACCCCTGATAAAGCTGTTCTTCGGGCTTGAACGAAGGGTCGCGGAGCTTTGTGTCATTCAAGTACTTTTCGAGTGATTCCAGGTGACCGCTCTTGACGAAACGGCCGAGTTCGCGATGCGGCTGCAGGATGAAATCGTAACGTCCGCGCTTTGAGTTAAGGTCCAACATGACCTTGTTGACCGCCTCTGAATGCTCGTACATCTCGATCACCACCTTGATGCCGGTGCGTTCCTCAAACTGGCTTTTCAGCTTATCCATGGCTTCGAGCGGTGGCAGCGCCTCGCCTACCGTGCGGATCGTTGTGCCTTTGTACGGTGCGGCGGCTTCTTCAAGACTCCACGCCAATGCATCCGTGCTTCCCAATGCCGCGACCCCCAGGGCGGTAGCAAGCAAAGCTGATTGGCGGGCCTTACCAAGCAAAGAACCATTTTTCATGACCATCTCCCTTTGAAGTTCCGTCAATGCCTCCCCCTGGAGGCAAAGTCGCCATTCGCGAAACCGGTTTCATGACTCCTGCAATCGGCCTTTTTAACCGGTCTTCTTGCTTGTTGACGAACAAGCTACCACCTTAAATGTATGTCTTGCAATATCAATGTTGTTAGTACAACATTAGATTGGAGATCATTTAGCAACCGGCAAGGATAAGGAGGCAGGGCGATGGATTTCATCTTCATGCTGACAAACGGCGACAAAACCGTTGGTAACTGCCTTGATATATTGGAAGAAATTAGAGATATCGGGGTCTCCCATATTGGCTTCAAGGATGTCGGCGTTGACAATGACACCCTTTACACGCTGGCCGGACGGATTAAGGAGACCGGGGCCGTTTCTTATATGGAAGTTGTAAGCACCACACCTGAAGGCGTTCACGAGTCCATCAAAACAGCAACCGATATCGGCGTCGACCGGGTACTCGGCGGCCAGGATGTGGGATTCGCGTTAGCCGCCCTGAACGGGACCGGGGCAACTTACTATCCTTTCCCCGGCCGTCCGGTTGGCCATCCAACAATATTGGAAGGCAGCCCCGAAGACATTGAAGCCGATTGCGCAAGGTTTCGTGCCGCCGGTTGTCCCGGTGTCGATTTACTGGCATATCGCGCAACCGAATCCGATCCGCTTGATTTGATAAGGGGCGCCCGAGCGGGGCTCGGCGACGGTTATTTGATCATCGCTGGCAGCATTGATTCGCCGGAACGTATTCGCGCCATCGCCAAGGCCGGCGCCGATGCCTTCACCGTGGGCACTGCGGTATTCGACAATATATTTTCATCCGGCGGGAATACCATTTCCTATCAGTGTCGGGAGATATTGAAGGCCTGTGAGGTGGTTGATTGATCTTTGTTCGAAGACGCCACGCCGGCTAATCTTATGAATGACCGCAGTAGTATCTTTGTCTATCAGGGGGATTGATCGTGAAACTGGCAAAAAAGGGCGAATACACGCGTACGGTTTCATCCGCCAGGGTGAAATGCTCGCCTGATATTGGAAACTCGTCTGGATGCCCGCGCCCACACCGCCGACACGGGTGATTACCGGGGCATCGCCGCCGTTAACAACCATCCTGCATCGACCCGCGAAATATCGCTGGGCGATGATGTTTATACTCCTGGCTCCGAAGGGAACAAGGGACCGCGAGAAATGGTATGAGCGTCATCGTCACCAGATAAGGACTCCTGAATGATCATGGATACGATCGCAAAACTTGTTAACGGGACGTTCGCTGATCCGGATAGCGACGGCAAGACGACATTATCCGTCCCGACCCGAAGCGTTGTTATCGCCGGCAGCCTGAAAGGCATGGAGGCCGAGGTTATCGGAGCGCTTGACCTAGAGCCCCCGTTCGCCGTGGTCAGCGATCCCGACACCCATGCGGTAATGGGCGAAAGGGTCGAACGGGCGGTTGAAAGCCTTGTCCCTGTTGTGAGGATTCGTCTTGGCAAGAATCCCCATGCCGATATGAAGACCGCCGAGGCGTTGGTTGCCGAAACGCGTAAAGCCGGTACGCTGATCGCCGTTGGTTCCGGGACCATCAACGATTTGTGCAAATATGCCGCCGCCAAGCAGGACAAACCGTGCGCGGTGTTCGCCACCGCGCCGTCGATGAACGGCTATACATCGGTCAATGCGGCCATCACAGAACACGGGCACAAAAAGTCTTTGGCTGCGGTTGCACCTGCCGGCGTGTTTATGGATCTTGAAGTGCTGGCCGCCGCGCCGAAACGCATGATTCAGTCGGGCTTGGGGGATACCGTTTGCCGGGCGACGGCACAAGTCGACTGGCTGCTGGCGCATCTGCTTTTCGAGAGCGAATACCGCGAAGCACCATTCCGGTTTCTCGCCGATGATGAAAAGGGGCTTTTGGCCGAGCCGGAAGCCCTTGTTTCGGGAGATTTGGAGGCGATGGGCCGGCTGGCCCGCACGTTGGTGCTTTCCGGCATGGGCATGACGGTGTGTGGCGGCAGTTATCCAGCCAGCCAGGGCGAACACCTTATCGGCCACTACATCGAAATGATGCGCCCAACCGGTGGGAATGAAATCTTCCACGGCGAACAGATCGCCGTCACAACATGCGTCATGGCCCGCTTGCAGGAACGTATCTTGTCAGGCCCACCCCCGCGGGTTTCGTTGACCCAGGCGACGAAACAGTCTGTTTTATCCCACTTCGGCGATGAGATCGGCGCCGCATGCTGGGACGAGTTCGACAGGAAACGGCTGAATGAAGAGGGTGTCGAGCGACTGAACGCGCGCATCGGGCAATCATGGCCCGATATCCGCGAAAAGCTCTTGACGGTCAATACACCGTCGGAAACCCTGGCCTCCGTTCTTCAAAGCGCCGGAGCCCCGGTCAATTTTAGGGATATCGGTCTTGACGAAAGCTTCTTCCTCGACGCGATCGGCCACGCACGGGAAATTCGCAACCGCTATACATTTCTCGATCTCGCGGCCGATGCCGGTATGATGGAACCGAAAACACTTGCTTGAGGGATTCATGCCGCCGCTGAATGAATGCTCCACCGATAGGCTCCGCCAAATCAAGACCATGCTGCGTGATATGGACGGTATCCAGGTGCGAGGAAAATTGCCCGCGATCACTATTTTCAGTTCAATCCACGTCAGCGGTTGATATGGTGGCTACGACAGGTTTTCCATGACACGGATAATGGTTGAGGGTGTGTTCAAATTAAGTATTGACGCCGATCCTGCGTGGGCGACGGAAAAGCCCGGTTGCGCCAGTTTCACGGAACTTACCGGCGCGCTTCCTGAGGACAGGTATTAGTGGTCGAGCGCCTGCCGAAAGCGCAGCGTCAGGAACGGATCCTCAATCGCCTGGGCAGCGATGTCACCGTGCGTATCCTGTCCCTGGCTGAACAGTTCGGCGTTACCACTGAAACCATCCGCCGTGATATCGATGAATTGACCGGCAAGGGGCTGGTCAGACGTACATATGGGGGTGCGGCCAGCAAATCACTGACCACGGAACCCAATATCCACCAACGCCGGCGGGCCGACGTCGCCGAACGTGAACGGGTTGCCCGTCATGCCGCCACCCTGGTCGAGCCGGGCGATGTGCTGATGATCGATTCCGGTTCGACAACCAGCCATTTCGCCAGAGCACTGGCTGCCCGCATGATCCAATTGACGGTACTGACCAACTGCATTCCCGTCGTCCAGGGGTTTGGCGGTATACCCGATATTCGGGTCATTTTGTGTCCCGGTGACTATCGGGATACCGAAAACGGGGTTTACGGTCATCAGACGACATCTTTTCTCGAACGCTTCCAGGCGAATAAAGCGGTCATCGGCGCCGGCGGCATTACCGAAAACGACATTACGGATGCTGACGCCGAAGCCAGCTGGGTCAAACGCAAGATGATCGAGCGATCCGAGAGAACGCTGCTATTGCTGGATCATGGTAAGTTCGGCAAACGTATGTTTGACAAAGTTTGCTCCCTGAACGATATCGACGATCTTATCGTGGATAAAAAACCCTCGAGCACTATTTGTCGCGCACTTAAAGCCGCTTCCGTAAAGCTGCATATTGCAAAATAGGGGCATTCACCAAAATGATTGTCGGGGTGGACATCGGCACGCAAAGCCTGAAGGTGGTCATTACCGATGGCTGCCTTTCGGTGCTGGGTGAAGCAGCGACGGCCTACAAGCCATCTTTCCCGAAACCGGGATGGGCTGAGCAGGAACCGGCCTTGTGGGAAAATGCGTTAGGCCCGACAATCGCTCGCGCCCTCGACGCCGCCAAGGCAAAGGCAAGCGACATCGCCGCCATTGGCGTTGGGGGACAATTGGACGGGTGTATAGGCGTCGATAAAAATGGACGACCCGTTCATCCCTGCCTGATCTGGATGGATCGCCGGGCCGAAAAACAGATCGCCGGTTTTCCGGCTGACAAGGTTCGCGAACGTACCGGTGTGGTCCTCGACCCCAGCCACTTGGCGGCAAAAATCCGCTGGTTGAAGGATAACCTGGAAGACGGTGGGGGCGGCCTTTTTTTCCATGTACCGGTGTCATATCTCGTCCATCGTCTTACCGGCGTCGCGGTCATGGATCACGCCCACGCCTCGACCTCCATGCTCTATTCTCTAGCGGACAGGGCTTTCGACCCAACGCTCCTTGATCTGTTCGGGGTTACAGAACATGAGATTCCGGCCATTACCGATGCCGCCGATGTTGCCGGTACCCTGAACCCTCTAGGGGCGATACTGACCGGTCTGCGCGAGGGTATTCCCGTGGCTGTCGGAACCGGGGATGACTTTTCGACACCGCTTGGCGCCGGTATCGTACGGCCGGGTCGCCTTACGTGTGTCCTCGGAACCGCCGAAGTTGTCGGTGCCCTTCATACCAACCCCGTGATTGACGATGGCGGACTGGTGGAGACTCACGCTTACGTAGGCGACACCTTCTTTATCGAAAATCCAGGTTGGTTGTCCGGCGGCGCCTTGGAATGGTTCAGGGAAACTTTCCGGCTCATTGACTTCGCCGAACTTGATGCGCTGGCCGACACCGTTCTCCCGGGGTCGGAGGGCCTGACCTTCCTGCCGGCGCTCAGTGGATCCATGGCGCCGGAATGGATCGCGTCGGCCAGGGGATGCTTCTATGGACTGACCCCGACACACGGAAACGGGCATATGGCGCGTGCCGTTCTTGAAGGCACGGCTTTCGCCATGCGCGACATTATCGAACGGTTGAACAAGATGGCGGTTGAAACACGGTCAATCCTGCTTCTGGGCGGCGGGGCGAAAAGCCGGATATGGGCGAAAATCAGGGCCGACATGACAGGTTTACCGGTTGAAGTGCCAAGGATCACCGACACAGCCCCGATCGGCAGCGCCATGCTGGCGGCCGTCGCGGCCGGAATTCAGCCTGAACTAATAGACGCCGCCAAGCTTGTCGGCGGTACCGGCGAAACGATCACGCCAAACAGTGGCGCCAGACACGTTTATGATGAAGCATACGGAAACTACCAAAGGCTGTTCGATAGCCTGCGTCCAATGTTCGGCGTATCTGGCGCCGGAGGCCTATAGCCTAATGGGTATTGTCACATTAACAGTCAAGCAGGCCGTTGCTATTTTCAAGTCACCATTATTCTTTCCTCTTTCAATGCGTTCGACCACTTCGTGGGGGCAGACAAAACCCAACATCATGCGCCTCAAAGGCGGGCTGTGCGCCGTCGTTCACGACGTGCATAACAGTCACCGGCATCTTCGAGGTATAGAGTTCCCCGTGAATAACCCCAAACGCCTTTGATTTACTGAGCCTTTTCGCTGAATTGAAGTAACGGAATTTGCAAGAAAACGTAGTTTTGGAGGTCGTTTTCTTGCGATTTGGGATTCAAATTTCGGCCCATTTGTGAT
>JAJRSS010000327.1 GCA_024278615.1 Alphaproteobacteria bacterium | reverse complement strand
GGCGTCCGTATAGCCCGGTTCCTCCATGGCGAGGCGGGTGTTTTCCCCCACCAACAGGCTGGCCAGCAGGTAAAGCCCGTTCTGGGCGCCCAGGGTAATCAGGATTTCCTCGTCCGTGGCCAGGATGCCGCGCCGGGGCAACAGGCGAATGCGGATCTGTTCGACCAGCAAGGGGTCGTCGTAACACAGGTTGTCGCAGGTCCATTCCCCCATCGCCAGGCGGCCCAGGGCCTGGCGGGAGCATTCGCGCCAGGCGGCGATGGGGAACAGGCTGGGGTCCACCTGGCCATAGATGAAGGGATAGGGATAGGACTGCCAGTCCAGCGGCTTTTGGTTGTTGACCTGCAGGCCGGGCCTGAGGATGAAGCGTCTCGCCCAATCGGTGCCGGTTTTCGCCGCCGCGGCGGGCTTGTCCGTGGGTTTGCTTTCCGTTCGGGCCCGGCCTTCCAGTATTTCCCGGTTGACGTAAAAACCGCTGCGCTCCCTGGCGGTCAGGAAACCGTCGTCGACCAGCCCCTGATAGGCCAGCACCACCGTGTTGCGGGAAACGCCCAGGGTTTTCGCCATCCGGCGGCATGACGGCAGGGGCGTGCCGGTGGGAATGCGGGCGTCGAGAATGGCCGAGATCAGCATCCCCCGGATGCGGGTCTGGATACTGCCATGCTCCTGCCCCGGCCCTTGCCCCGGCCCTTGCTTCGGCAGGTGAAAGAGAGAGTCGCGCATCGCGCTTATCGCCTTGGCCTTACGAAAATGCCCAAATTGGCCCTACAGCCGCCCTGGCGGAAAGATTAGGGTGTTTGCCTGATAGAGACAAGGGAAGTGGCCCCCCCGGGGTGACCGGGGGCGGCGGGCCGGGCCCTTTTCCTTGCGTTTTGCGGCGCTTTCGCCGGCCCCGGCATGGCCCTGAACGGGCCCCGGCCAAGCCTTGGAACGAGAGGGTTAATTCGATGCAATATCAAGCCAACACCCTGGAACACCAGTGGATGCCCTTCACCGCCAACCGTGACTTCAAGGAAGACCCGCGGCTGCTGGTCCGTGGCGAAGGGGTCTATTACTGGAACCACAAGGGCGGCCGGGTGATCGACGGCTCGTCGGGGCTGTTCTGCTGCGCCGCCGGACACGGCCGCCGCGAAATCGCCGACGCCGTGGCCAAGCAGTTGATGGAAATCGATTACTGCCCGCCGTTCCAGACGGGTTGCCCGCCGGCCTTCGAACTGGCCCGCCGCATCGCCGCCCTGACGCCGGACGATATCAATCACGTCTTCTTCGTCAACTCCGGCTCCGAAGCCGTCGATACGGCGATGAAGATCGCGCTCGCCTATCACTGGGCCCGGGGCGAGGGACAGCGCCAGCGTTTCGTCTCCCGCGAACGGGCCTATCACGGCGTCGGCTTCGGCGGCGTGTCTCTTTCCGGCTTGCTGAAAAACCGCGAAGCCTTCGGCCTCGGCCTTTCCGGCGTCGTTCACATGCGCCACACCTGGCTGGAAGAAAACCGCTTCACCCGGGGCCAGCCCGAACACGGCGCCCACCTGGCCGAGGATTTACAGCGCATGGTGGACAACTACGGCGGCACCACCATCGCCGCCTGCTTCGTCGAACCCATCGCCGGTTCCACCGGCATCCTGGTGCCGCCCAAGGGATACCTGGAACGGCTGCGGGAAATCTGCGACGCCAACGGCATCCTGTTGGTGTTCGACGAGGTTATCTGCGGCTTCGGCCGCCTGGGCGCCAACTTCGCCGCCCAGGCCTTCGGCGTCACCCCCGACATCATGACCATGGCCAAGGCCCTGACCAACGGCGCCCAGCCCATGGGCGCGGTGGCGGTCAGGGACGATATCTACGACACCGTCACCGGCGCCTCGCCGGAAGGCGCCATCGAGCTGTTCCACGGTTATACCTATTCGGGTCATCCGGCGGCTTGCGCCGCCGGGCTGGCAGCCCTGGACATCTATGAACGGGAAGGGCTGTTCCAGCGCGCCGCCGGCATGTCCGAGTATTACCTCGACGCGGTTTACGGCCTTCAGGACCTGGATGCCATCAAGGACGTCCGGGGCTACGGCATGGCCGCCGGTATCGATATCAATGTGGGCGGCGCCCCCGGGTCTCTTGGCGGCGAAGTGCAAAAACGCTTGTATCATGCCGGCCTGCATATCAAGTTCACCGGCGATACGGGCATCATCGCGCCGCCGCTGATCGCCTCGCAAGGCGAGATCGGCGAGATTGTCGGTATTCTTCGCGACGTTCTGGGTAAACTGTAGGCCCGGAAAAACAAGACATGGACAACCGATAAAACGACGTAAGGACGGCATGATGACCCAGGAATTGCATCACTTCATCGGCGGCGAAAAGGTAAAGGGAACCAGCGGCCGCTTTGGCGATGTTTTCAACCCGGCGACCGGCGAGGTGATCAGGAAAGCACCCCTGGCCACCGCCGGCGAGGTCCGCGCGGCGATCAAATCGGCCGCCGCCGCGTGGCCTGCCTGGGCGGCGACGCCGCCGGCCAGGCGCGCCCAGGTGATGTTCAGGTTCCGCGACCTGCTTCACGCCAACCTGGAGGAACTAGCGACTTTGTTGTCGTCGGAACACGGCAAGACCCTGGACGACGCCAAGGGCTCGGTTACCCGGGGAATCGAGGTGGTGGAATTCGCCTGCGGCATTCCCCACCTGCTCAAGGGTGAATATTCGGAAGGGGTGGCCGCCGCCGTTGATTGCTATTCCGTGCGCCAGCCGTTGGGCGTCTGCGCCGGCATCACACCCTTCAACTTCCCGGCCATGGTGCCCATGTGGATGTTCCCCGTCGCCCTGGCCTGCGGCAATACCTTTGTCCTCAAGCCGTCGGAAAAGGATCCCTCCTGCGGCCTGCGCCTGGCCGAACTATTGATCGAGGCCGGCCTGCCGGCGGGGGTATTGAATGTGGTCAACGGCGACAAGGAAGCGGTGGACACTCTGCTCACAGACCCTGAAGTGGCCGCCATCAGCTTCGTCGGCTCGACCGCCATCGGCCAATACATCTACGCCACCGGCTGCGCCGCCGGCAAGCGGGTGCAGGCCCTGTGCGGGGCCAAGAACCACATGATCGTCATGCCCGACGCCGACATGGGCCAGACCGTGGACGCGGTCATGGGCGCCGCCTACGGCTCGGCCGGCGAACGGTGCATGGCGATCTCCGTCGCCGTCGCCGTGGGTGACGAAACCGCCGACGAACTGGTCAAGCGGTTGGCCCCCCGGGTGCAGGCCCTGAAGGTGGGGCCCTATACGGACGCGGATTCGGAAATGGGCCCGGTGGTCACCCGCGAAAGCCTGGACCGGATCAAGGGCTATATCGAATCAGGCATCGCCGAAGGCGCCGAACTGGTGGTCGATGGCCGCGACCTTTCCCTGCAGGGATACGAAGACGGCTTCTTCCTCGGCGGCTGCCTGTTCGACCGGGTGACGCCCGGCATGAAAATCTACACCGATGAAATCTTCGGACCCGTGCTCAGCGTCGTTCGCGCCAAGGACTATGACGAAGCCTTGGGGCTGGTGAACGGCCACGAATACGGCAACGGCGCCGCTATCTTCACCCGCGACGGCGATGCCGCCCGGGATTTCGCCAGCCGGGCCAGCATCGGCATGATCGGCGTCAACGTGCCGATCCCGGTGCCCGTCGCCTTTCACAGCTTCGGCGGCTGGAAACGGTCCCTGTTCGGCGACCACCACATCCACGGCATGGAAGGGGTGCGGTTTTACACCCGGCTCAAGACCATGACCGCCCGCTGGCCTTCGGGCATCCGCACCGGCGCCCAGTTCAACTTCAAAAGCGGCAGCGAACACTAGCCGCCCCGAAGGGCTTAACCGTTGGAACGATTAGCCCGCCACCAGCAGGATAACGATGCCGGCGCCGACCAAAAGAATGCCGGCACCCTCCATCCGGTTGATCTTTTCGCCGAAGAACACGGCCGAGGCGATAAAGGTGAAGATCAGTTCGACCTGCCCCAGGGCCCGGACGTAGGCGCCGCTTTGCAGGGTAAAGGCGGAAAACCAGCCAATGGAGGCCAGCACTCCGGCGATGCCGACGGAAAGGGATGGCCGCCAATGCCGGATCACCGCCCTGACCTGCGCCGGCTCCCGAACCGCCAGATAGGCGCCCATGATCGCCGTCTGCATGAGCAGGGAAACGGCCAAAGTGAGGGCCGCCTGCATGACGAACCCTTCACCGCCCAGCAACAGCGCCCCGCCCCGGTAGAAAACCACCGACACGCCCATGAAGGCGCCGCTGGCCAGCCCTGCCAGGGCGGGCTTTTCCCCCAGGCTGGTGAACAGGCGCCTCAGCGTGATCCTGCCTTGCGCCGCCGACAGGACCATCAGGCCCACCAGGCTGACGCCGATAGCGGCGGCGGCGGCCAGGCTCAGGGTATCGCCCAGGAAGAGAAAGCCGAGAATGGCGATCTGCACGGTTTCGGTCTTGGAATAGGTGGTGCCGACGGCGAAGTTGCGGAAGGAAAACAGCCAGATCAGCGTAAACGTGAACATCACCTGGAAAAACCCGCCGAGGAAGCAGTAAAGCAGGAACCTGGCCGTGATCTCCGGCACCGCGAAGCCGCCGAACCGGTTCAGCCCCCACACGTACAGGACGGCGAAGGGCGCGGCATACAGGAACCGCACATAGGTGGCGCCGGCGGTGCTGAGGCGGGACTTCAGGTGTTTTTGCAATGCCGAGCGCAGGTTCTGGAAAAACGCCGCGGCGATGGTGAGGGGAATCCACAGTTCGAACATGGGCGGCGATTATAGTGCCCACGCAGGTTTCGTCATCCGCAAAGCGCTTTTTGGCGCACAGCAATCAAACAAGGGAGGATCGCCTTGGCCAAGCAATTGCCTGAAAAAACCCGCGCCGTGATCATCGGCGGCGGCATCGTCGGCTGTTCCGTCGCCTATCACCTGACCAAGCTGGGTTGGTCCGACGTGGTGCTGCTGGAACGCAAGCGGCTATCGTGCGGCACCACCTGGCACGCGGCGGGGCTGATCGGCCAGCTTCGCGCCACGTCGAACCTGACCCGCCTGGCCCAGTACACGGCGGAACTGCTGCCCCGGCTGGAAGAAGAAACCGGCCAGGCCATGGGTTTCAAGCAGAACGGCTCCATCTCGCTGGCCTGCGACGAGGAACGGTTCGAGGAACTGAAGCGCCTGGCCTCCATGGCCCACTGTTTCGGGCTGGAAGTGGATGTGATGACCCCGGGCGAGATCGCCGAAAAATATCCCCTGGCCCGCACCGATGATCTGGTCGGCGGCGTCTTCCTGCCCAAGGACGGCCAGGCCAACCCGGCGGACATCACCCAGGCCTTCGCCAAGGGGGCGCGGGCCGGCGGCGCGTCCATATTCGAAGATATCAAGGTCACCGCCATCCAGCGGAAAAACGGCCGTATCACCGGCGTCGTCACCGACCAGGGCGACATCGCCTGTCCGGTGGTGGTGAATTGCGGCGGCATGTGGGGACGGGAAATCGGCCTCATGGCCGGGGTCAACGTGCCGCTGCACGCGGCGGAACACTTCTATATCGTTACCGAACCCATGGACGGCCTGCCCGGCGACCTGCCGGTGATGCGGGAACCAGGCGCCTGCCTGTATTTCAAGGAGGACGCCGGCAAGTTCCTGGTCGGCGCCTTCGAGCCCCACGCCAAGCCCTGGGGCATGGACGGCATCCCCGAAGATTTCGCCTTCGACCAGTTGCCGGACGACTTCGACCATTTCGAGCCCCTGCTCGAGCGCGCCCTGCACCGGGTGCCCAAACTGGAAAAAGCGGGCATCCAGTTGTTCTTCAACGGGCCGGAAAGTTTTACCCCCGACAACGCCTATTCCCTGGGCGAAGCGCCCGAATGCGGCGGCTTTTTCGTCGCCGCCGGGTTCAATTCCACCGGCATTCAGTCCTCCGGCGGCGCCGGCAAGGTGCTGGCCGAGTGGATCGTCCAGGGGCATGCGCCCATGGACCTGGCGGACGTGGATATCCGCCGCATGATGCCCTTCCAGGGCAACCCCCGCTACCTGCATGACCGCACGGTGGAGGCTCTGGGCCTGCTCTATGCCATGCATTGGCCCTTCAAGCAGGTGGAAAGCGCCAGACCGGTGCGGCTGTCGCCGATCCACGACCGGTTGGCCGCGCGGGGCGCCTGCTTCGGCGAACTGGCCGGCTGGGAACGGCCCAACTGGTACGCGCCCAAGGGCGTCAAGGCGGAGTACGAATATTCCTATAAGCGGCAGAACTGGTTTGAATTTTCCGCCGCCGAACACCACGCGGTGCGC
>JAJRSS010000326.1 GCA_024278615.1 Alphaproteobacteria bacterium | reverse complement strand
TGTCCCGAAAATGCCAAAAAACGCCCGCCGCCACCGAACCATGCCATCGCAGGTGGCAGGTAAAACGACCCTGGACTGTCGAAAGCAACCCGGCGCGGAAAAATGACAGCCGCTAAAATACTTCATGAAATATCCGGGTTAGCCCGTCGTGCCGACGAATCGACTCGCCGGCCGACCCCGGACCATGCGCCCGCCTCACGCCAGCAGCGCCTCCCCGAAGGGGAACCTTGACAGCAATTCCACGCCCGTTTCCGTGATCAGCCCCTGCTGTTCCAGCTTGACGCCCTCGGTTTTTGGATGACCACGCTCCGGCAAGGGGGCCGTCAGCCCTTCATGGTCGGCGGCTCGTCCGGCGTGCGCATGCCGCCATCGGGGCCCTGGATGGCGCCCAGGGCGCGTTCGTACTGGGGCGGATAGGGGGCCTGGCAGCCCAGCGCCGCCGCCGCCCGCCAGGTCCAGTGGGGGTCGAACAACATGCCCCGGGCCAGCGCGATCAGGTCCGCCGCGCCGCCGCGCAAAATGGTTTCGGCCTGCGCCGGTTCGGTGATTTCGCCGACGGCGATGACCGGCATGGCGGTTCGCGCCTTCAATCGGCGGGCGAAATCCACCTGGTAGCCGGGGCCGGTGATGACTTTCTGTTGCGGCGCCGCGCCGCCCGACGAAACATGCAGGTAGGCGCAGCCCCGTTTTTCAAGCTCGGCGGCGAAAGCGGCGGTCTGTTCCACGTCCCAGCCGCCGTCGATCCAGTCGGACGCCGAAACCCGGATGCCGACCGGCCTGGCCTTGGGGAAGGCTTGGCGCACGGCGTCGAACACGGCCAGGGGAAAGCGCATGCGGTTTTCCAACGCGCCGCCGTATTCATCGCCGCGCCGGTTGGTGAGGGGCGACAGGAACTGGTGCAACAGGTAGCCGTGGGCCGAATGGACCTCGACCGAATCCACGTCCAGCCGGGCGGCCCGCTTCGCCGCCCCGGCCCAGCCGTCCAACAGGCGGTCCATGCCGCCGGCGTCCAGTTCGGCGGGCGCCGGCCAGCCATCGTCGAAAGCCAGGGGCGAAGGGGCGACGGTTCGCCAGCCGCCTTCGCCTTCCGGCACCGGGCCGGGGCCGGTCCACGGCGCCCGGCTGGACCCCTTGCGCCCGGCGTGGGCCAACTGGAGACCCAGTTTGACGTTGCCGTAAGCGCTGCAGAAGTTGACGACGCGGGCCAGCGCGGCTTCGTTTTCATCGCACCACAGGCCCGGGCAATAAGGGCTGATGCGGCCTTCGGGCAGGACGGCGGTGGCCTCGGTGATCACCAGGCCGACGCCGGAAACGGCGAACTGGCCCAGGTGCATCAGGTGCCAGTCGGAAAAATTACCGTCCCTGGCCGAATACTGGCACATGGGCGCCACCACCACCCGGTTGGCCAGGGTCAGGCCGCCCAGGTCCATGGGCGTGAAAAGCAGGCTGGTCATTCTTCGATCCCCCTGATGCAGGCTTGGCCGGAATTGGCCGCCGTATTGTAAACCGGGCCGTCAATGACAGGAAAGAATGTTGGAGAAAGGAAGCAATCAACCGCCGGTTAAGCATTGCCGGGGGAGGATAAGCCCGATTATGCTTCGCCCCCGGCAACCGGATTTACCGGGAAAGAACAGGACGCGCCCGTGAACCCACCCTCATCCGCTAAGGCCCAGCCCATCGCCGCCGCGGCTTCTGGCGTTGCCGCCGTCATGGGCCACCGGGGAACCAGGGGCAACGCACCCGAAAACACCCTGGCCGGCATCCGCCGGGCGGCGGAACTGGGCGCCACCTGGATCGAATTCGACACCAAGCTGACCCGCGACGGCCAGGCGGTCGTCATTCACGACGACACCCTGGAACGGACCACCGACGGAAAAGGCCAGGTGGCCGAAACGGACCTGAACGATATCCGGGCCCTGGACGCGGGAAGCTGGTTCGGCAGGGAATTCACCGGCGAGCGGGTACCGACGTTGAAGGAAACGATCGCCCTGCTGGTGGAACTCAACCTCGGCGCCAACGTGGAAATCAAGCCCACCCCCGGGCGGGAGGCGGAATCGGGCCGGGTGATCGGCGCCATGCTGGCCGCGGCCGTGCAAAGCGGGGAATGGCCGAACACCCTGCCGCCGCCGATGATTTGCAGTTTCAAGCACCCCACCCTGGCCGCCGTGCGCCAGGTGGCGCCGGATTTGGAGCGGGCGCTGCTGGTATTGGAATTTCCCGATGACTGGCGGAGCCAGCTGGCGGCGGAGGATTGCCGGGCGCTGCATTGCCTGTACCGGCACCTGACGGTAGAAAGGGCCCGGGCGGTGATCGAGGCCGGGTTTCACCTGCGCTGCTTCACGGTCAACAAACGAAAGACGGCCGAAAGGCTATGGTCGTGGGGGGTGGAAACGATGATTACCGATTATCCGGAACGCTTGTTGGGCGCCCTGCCCCGCCAAAGGCCGCCACGGACCCTATAGCCCCCCTTATTGGAAATCTCTGTCGAGAATACCTTGGGAAATCGAGGAAAAATCATGACCCATGCCCGTATGACCTTCGCCGCCGTCCTGTTGGCCGTCGCCGTATCCCTTTTCTGGGCCCTGACCCCGGCGCCCGTTGCCGCCGCCGGCGACGCCCTGAGCCCGGAACAGCGCCTGGAGGTGGAGGAAATCGTCCGCGATTTCATCAAGAAAAATCCGGAATTCGTCATCGAATCCCTGCGCGTCATGCGCGAAAGGGCGGAGGCCGACAAACGGCGGCAGGCCAAATTGGTCCTGGACAGCCGGCGGGACGCGATTGAAAACGACCCCACCTCGCCGGTCGGCGGCAACCCCAAGGGCGACGTCACCCTGGTGGAATTTTTCGACTACCGTTGCGGCTACTGCAAGCGGGTCTTCCCCGACCTGAAGAAGCTGATCGAGGAAGACGGCAATATCCGCTATGTGTTCAAGGAATTTCCCATCCTGGGGCCGCTATCGGTATTCGCCTCCCGGGCCGCCCTGGCGGCGTGGAGCATGGACCGGGAAAAATACCAGCCCTTCCACGACGCCATGATGGGTTCCAAGGGAACGCTGACGGAACGGAACACCCTGCGCTTCGCCGCCCAGGTGGGCTTGGACGAGAAGGCCCTGCGCCGGGCCATGGACGATCCGGAAATCGACAAGACCCTGCGGAAGAACCACGCCCTGGCCAAGGAACTGAACATCAACGGCACCCCGGCCTTCGTTATCGGCGGCGAGTTGATCCCCGGCGCCATCGGCCTCGAGGCGCTGCGCGGCCTGATCGCCAGGGCCCGCGCCGGCTAAACCTTCACGCGAACGTCAAGCATGACCACGAAATGGCCCAACGGCGAACATATTGCGGTCATCTTGTTCTGGATAATTGGTAGCCGAGGTGGAGGCCCACCCTGCACCTCACTTCCCCAAGGACGCAGTGAAACTTGGCCCGCTTTTTGAAAAAAAAAGCGGGCCCTTTTCATTTCGGCTTTGCCGGTGTTTCGCCCCCGGCGCGACCATCGGGGCATCGCCAACTCACGGCCCGCATAGCCAAAATTGCCATGGATAAGAAAATATTAAGCATAATCATCATTTTTCCGAAGAACGCTATAATATAGTTATTGTTTAGTAAATATGATTCTCGGAAATACAGTGATAAAAGTAAAAATAGTTATTGTTATATTAACAATGTATTTCAGAAAATCGAATTTTTTCTTTGGCTCATTAAACATTCTGTAATTATGTGTCGATACTATCTCGTCCATGGGAACACTCCGGGGTCTCCGACAAGACAGCCGGACGAGACAGGGCGGGGCCGGGGCTTGGGGATGACCAAATCATGAGAATCGAGAGGCGGAAAGGTGACCGCCGCAAAAACCAGACCCTCGGGGACGGCATCCGGGACGTGCTTCATGCCGAAACCGGTGAGGGGCGCCCCTGCGGGCCCGGCCGCCGGATGGAATGCCCCACCTGTGGCGCCAAGGACTGCAAGTGCAATTGCACCCGGGCCTGCGCCAATATTCCCGTCACTCCTTCCAGTGACGCCCACGACTATCCCCTGGAACCGCGCATCGCGCCCCTTGTTTTCGAAATCGGCCGATGGGCGTTCTTCAGGCCCTACTGGTCCTGCGAAGGCCACCTGCGCAAGGACGGCTCCCTGTGGAAGCTGCCCCGGGTGAGGTTCTACTGCAAATCGGTGGCGCACCTTCGCATTCTCGCCGACGCGGTGAAGGAAATGCACGCCCAAAAGCGCCTGACCGTGCCCTGGCGGGTGGGAGTGACTTTCGCCGACGGCGACATTCCGGACACCGCCTTCTGCCTGGAACCGGACCCCAACGGGTCGGTCATCACCCTGGCGTCCCTGCAGAAGGACGCCCAGGCCATCGCCGAAGACCTGGAGCCGGAAATGCGCCAACAGGCCCTGCGCCTTTCCCGCAACACCCACACGGCGGTTTAGGATCTTTCCGCCGCCCTCCGGCGCCCCTCCCCAATATCCACCGCGAAACCCGGGGCGCCCCGCAATGGCGGTCGCCAAAAAAACGATGGCCCCCGGTTAAGGGGGCCATCGGGAAAGAACCGGTAAGGTGAAAACGGCCGGATGGGACGCGGGGTACGCACCCCATCCGAACAAGCCGTTGCATGCTTGTTGCCGTTTTTTTGTATCTCTTTCGCTTAGTGGGCGCGGGAAGCCCAGGCGCCGTTATTGCTGGGACGGCGCATGGCGACCTTCTTCAGGCCGCGCAGGGTGCCGCTCTTGCGCACCGAACGCCGCTTGGCCTTGACCACGGGACGCCGGGCCGCGACCTTGCGCCGGGGCATGACCTTGCGAACCGTGGCCTTGCGCTTGGCGGTTTTACGCTTGGGCGCGGCTTTGCGCTTGGCGACCTTGCGCTTGGCGGCGGCTTTACGCTTGACGGTCTTCTTGACCTTGAGCTTGGCGGCGGCGGCGTTGATCTTCTTGGCTTCGGCCTTGAACTTCTTGACCGTGGCTTCCGCCGTCCTGATCTTCTTCTTCCACGCCTTGATGGCTTTCATCCACGTCTTGACTTCAGCCACCTTCTTGGCGCGCTTCAACTTCATGGCCAGCTTGCGGGCCTGAAGCCGCTTGGTCGCAACCTTGGACTGGGCCGGGCTCATCTTCTTGCGGGCGGCCTTGGTGATCTTCAGCTTGGCGGAATCCGAAGCGATCTTCTTCGCATCCTTCTTCAGCTTGCCGACCTTGGCTTCCATTTTCCTGAACTTGGCCTTCAGGGTCTTGACCGCCTTGGCCCACTTCTTCATTTCGGCCAGCTTCTTGGCGGCGCGCTGACGCATGACCACCTTCCGCTTGGCCAGCCTGGCGGCGGCGGACGTGGGAGCGGCCTTGCGCTTGGCGACAGTCTTGCGCTTGGCGGTGACTTTCCGCTTCGGTGCGGCCTTGCGCTTGGCGGCGACTTTCCGTTTCGGAGCGGCCTTGCGCTTGGCAACAGTCTTACGTTTGGCGGTGGTCTTCCTCCGGGCGGCGACGGATTTCCGGCGCGCGGGCGCCTTCTTCTTGGTCACCCTCTTGGAGGCCTTACGTTTCACAGATGCAGCCATAGTTGTCTCCTCAGATTAGAGCTACCCGGCAAGTAAACCTTCCGGCGAACCCCCAGCAGCCACGTGCCCCAGAATATTCACCAACCATTTTTGTCCTAGTCCACAGATTGAAGGGGGCTATGAACAATCAGGCCGAGGCGATAACTGTGCCTCGAGGCTTTTGTTCTGGGAAGTTATACTTGGTTTTATACCGGTTCTACTTTCAAATGATCAATATTTTTTAATTTATTCAAATTTACCTAAAATTTTACTTAAACTTTCAACAAGGTTGAAAAGGTTAACACGCCGCCCGCAACCCGCGCATACGGCGGGCTACAATCGCCAATTCGTTAACGCGGCCATGGGCGGTTGATTTTTATTGAGGGATAAATGGTTCGTATCGAATATACTTTTTTTTGAATCGGCGAAATTTTCTACCGATTCACCGTGCCGATTACGAAAAAAGGTAACGGCATACAACAGCCGCTTCGGCCGCGCCTGCTACCAAACCCTTTTCCTATTCAATCAAATCGGCGGCCTGGAGTTATCTTTCCTTCACCCCGGCAACCTCCACGGTACCGACGCATGGCGGAATGTCTTGGAACCGGTCGTTGAGCGTTACCGGGAACGAAGCCTGAGCCGCTACGTCCGAGGGGACGCCGCCTTCGCCCCCAACCTGTCACAGCCGACCGAACGGGTGGTCGTGTTTTATTACCACCGTGAGACGGCGGAGCAGTCCATCAAGGTAGGTGAGAACGCCATCGAATGGCCGATGCCACCGTGTCACGAAGTCTATTCCAGAAAACCTTGGCCTTAATTGATGATCTACGACAACGACACGTTCCGGCATAGTCCGAGGGAACCCACGACAAGGCAAAACCATGGGAGAGGTGTGTCTGGATGGCGAAAAGAATGGCCCAATGGCCCACCGAGCACAGCCAATTCATTAAAATTAGGGTGTCGGGTGACCGCAAGGACAGCGCTGTTCCCTTGGCGGTTGAATTGGAATACAATTTTCGCGAAATAAGAGATCATCCGGGAAATGCCGGTTAAATTGATCCTCGCTGGACTGAACAGGAAATAGAGGCCTCGCATGTCATCAAAGCCACTCTTCGTTCTCGTCTGTTCGGAAGATCATGAGAAAATACAGATGGCGGCCATGATCGCATCCGTTGCCGCGGTGTCGGAACGTCCGGTACGGGTTTTCATCAGCATGGGTGCCATATACGCCTTCAAAGCGGGCCTCTCCGATGAGGAACGTTATAAGGGCGGCCGCTTTTCCGGGCTGCTGAAAGAAAAAAGGGCCCCGGACGCTCTTCAACTTTTCAAGCAGGGCAAGGAACTGGGAGAGATGTCCATGTACGCCTGTTCGATGGCGCTTGATGTGCTCGGTTGGGATGAAACTGATCTTTTCGAGAACCTTTTCGACGGCGCCATGGGTCTAACCAAATATCTGTCCGATGCCGAGGAAGGACAAATCATCGTCCTTTAACCTCGTAGCCCGAGCCTGGATGTATCTGAAGGAAAAAGTATATGGGTCAAAGAAAGACAATCGATGCTCGCGGCGCTTTTTGCCCAGGCCCCTTGATGGAGCTTATCGCCACTTTGAAGCTAATCGAAATCGGCGATGAAATCGAAGTCCTGTCAACCGACAAGGGCACGGCGGCGGATGTGCCTGAATGGGTGGCGAAAGTGGGCCATGAAATGGTTGAGGTCGTCGATCATGGTGATCACTGGAGCGTCGTCGTTCGCAAGGCGAAATGATGACCCTGGCTAAGGCGGCCGATATCCACCGAAGAGCTTAGAACCAATACATTTAAGAAAACAGGGGAGTACGATCATGGGAAACAGAATATTAATCGTCGGCGGCGGATTGGCGGGAACCATTATCGCCAATGGCCTTTGCCGCCAACTGGGTACACAGTTGAGGAAGGGAGACATCTCCATCACCATGCTGGGCACCTCGGACAAGCATTTGTACCAGCCGGGGTTGCTGTATGTGCCGTTCGGTAAAATCCGCGAGACGGAATTATTCCGCGATCAGCGCAAGGTTCTCGACAAACGGGTTCCCTATCATATCGATCCGGCGACCAACATTGATGTCGATGCAAAAAAGGTTACGACGCAATCGGGAAAGGTTCACGAATACGACTACTTGGTTATCGCCACGGGATCGCGTTTGATGCTCCAGAATATCCCCGGCATGGAAGAGGGCGCCCATTGGTTCTATGACCTGGATGGGGCACGCAAAATGCGCGATGCCCTGAATGAATTCGACGGGGGAAAGATCATCGTCAACGTCAACGTTCCGCACAAATGCCCGGTGGCGCCGCTTGAAATAACTTTCATGCTCTATGATTACCTGGCCAGTAAAGGCGTAATGGACAAGACCGAGATCACCTACACCTATCCCATCGGCCGCCTGCATGCCTTGGAGCCTCTCGCCGAGTGGGCAAAGCCGGCGATGGACCAAAACGGTATCAAGTACGAAACTTTCTTCAACACCAAGGAAGTCGATCCCGCCGCTAAAACAATCACCTCCGAAGAAGGAGAGACACTGGACTACGACTTGCTGGTTACCATTCCGCCCCACAACGGCGCCGAGGTGATTACCGATTCCGGACTGGGCGACGGCGGTTGGGTGCCGACCGACAGAAACAAACTGCTGCGCGAAGGCTCCTCGGATGTATTTGTCTGTGGCGACACCACCAATATCCCGATTTCGAAGGCCGGCTCCACGGCGCATTTCGAGGCCGATACCATTGTCGACAATCTGGTCTCGTTAATGACCGAAGGCCGCTGGGCAAGGGATTACGACGGCAAGGTCTTTTGTTTTGTCGAGACCGGCATGAGCACGGGAACCTATGTCTGGTTCAACTATACCACGCCGCCCAATCCGGGCGCACCGTCGCAGATGATCCACTGGTTCAAACTGGCTTACAACCGGCTTTACTGGCTATCCGCCCGCGGTCTTCTGTAGGAAGGAATGTTCACCATGTCAGAAACAAACGCACAGGCCGAGATCTTCCAGTTGGCGCAGGCGGCCCGGGAATCGCTTACCGATTCCATGGTCGAAAGGCTATCGGTAACCGGCGCCAACGCACTGGAAGTCGTTGACCGCCTGAACGACGAGGACACCTTTGACGCCGTCATGTCGCTGATCGACAAATTGACCGACATGCACAGAAGCGGGGCGCTCGACACTTTATTTGATACCGTGGCCTTGTTGCATGGGGCGCGGAGCGCCCTGACCGACAGCATGATCGAGCGCATGTTCTCCTTCGCTGAGCATATGATGAGCACCTTGGCCAACGAGGAAATGGCGGAAATGGCTCACAATGCTAGGCGCGCCATGGAAGAGGCCGGCGATGAAATAGCCGCCGAGGGCGCGCCCAGCGGCGGCTTGATGTCAACGATTTCGATGCTGAGGAAACCGGAAACCCAGCAGGCCTTGCAGTTCATGCTCGCTTTCGCCTGCAAGATGAAGTCGCGGACAGTGGGAGAAACCAATTGATCCTTAACCGTCGGACCACGCCGCGAAGTCCCTAAAAGGCACGCCTCGGCCGGCATCTCCCGGAGGTGTCCTTTTTTCGATTTGCCATTGGCTCGGTCGGGTTTCAGGTTGAAACGCCATCCTTCCGTCCGGTGCGTCGAAGGTCCTCAAGGTGATGTTCACGATCCGGGACCATGGCCAAGAAGAAACCCGTCCCCGAAGAGACTCTGCGCCCGGTGCTGGAAGCCCTGGTTGACAAAGCACCGCCGAAAATTATTTCCGCCGCCAATCCGTAACCCCGCCGGGCTTGTCTTCCAGGATAATGCCTTCGGCTTCCAGTTCATCGCGGATGCGGTCGGCGGTAGCGAAATCCTTTTCCGCCTTGGCCCGCTTGCGGGCGGCGATTCGGGAATCGATTTCTACTTCAGTTATGGTCGCAGTACCCGACTTTAAGCTGGGCAATGTCTGATGTCCCCCGGATGCAGGGCTATTCTCGGCACGCATCTTTACACCGGACAATGTCATACTTGCCGCTGGTGCAGGTGCAGGGCTACTCTCAGCATGCGTCGTCACGCTGGGCAATGTTAGGTGTGCCCCAGATGGACGCCCCTTAAGCCAATCATCAGAGTCTTGCCCGAGAAAGCCGAGCCATTTACCCATCTCCAGTAAAAGCCACTTATCTCGTTGTTGTGCCCTCTCCCCGCCGGGACTGTCTGGACGTAGGTTAATATTCAAATTGTTTGTGCGCCCATGCAAATGCAATAGCGCAAGAGGCGTGTTTAGATCATCGCACAACGCTTTCTTGAATTCTTTCAAAAGAATATCCGAGTCCTTGGGTTTAATCGCTTTAACATTTCTTGCCCTCCTCAGCGCCCCATAAAACCGGTCCAGGTCCTTCTTCGCCTCGGCCACCCCTTTCCTGGTGAAATCCAGCGGTTGCCGGTAGTGGGTCTTGAGCAGCATCAGCCGGACGGCCTCGCCGGGGAACTCCGCCAATAGGTCACTAACGGTGTAGAAATTGCCCAGGGACTTGGACATTTTCTCTCCCTCGGCCATCAGGTAGCCGTTGTGGACCCAGGTCCTGGCCATCAGTCCGGTGTGGTTGGCGCAGCGGCTTTGGGCGATTTCGTTTTCGTGGTGGGGAAAGATCAGGTCCTGGCCGCCGCCGTGGATGTCGAAGGTATCGCCCAGGAACTGCTTGCTCATGGCCGAGCATTCCAGGTGCCAGCCGGGCCTTCCCCTTCCCCAGGGGCTTTCCCAGCCGGGCTGGTCCGACGCTGATGGCTTCCACAAGACGAAATCGGCCGGGTCTTTTTTATAGGGCGCCACTTCCACCCGGGCTCCCGCCACCAGCTCGTCGCGGTTCAGTTTCGACAGCCGGCCGTAGCCGGGCATG
>JAJRSS010000325.1 GCA_024278615.1 Alphaproteobacteria bacterium | reverse complement strand
TGCCCCTCCTGCGCCGGTGGTAAACTGAGCCTGAAGGTGGGCAAGTTCGGCGCCTTCATCGGTTGTTCCGATTATCCCGATTGCCGCTATACCCGCCCGCTGGTGGTGGATAACAGCGCCGATCCGGTGGAGATCGCCGTTGCTTCCGGTCCGGTGGAACTGGGCGTCGACCCGGACACCGGCCTTATGGTGACCTTGCGCGCCGGTCCCTATGGCCGTTACGTCCAACTGGGCGAAGTAACAGGCGAGGGCAAGAACAAGGTTCGGCCAAAAAGGGCCTCGATTGCCAAGACCGTTCCCATGGCGGACATCGATTTGCAGTTCGCCCTGCATCAGTTGGCCCTGCCCCGGGACGTGGGCATCTATCCGGAAAGCGGCGAGATGATAACCGCCGGCATCGGCCGCTTCGGTCCTTTCCTCAGGCAGAACGGCCTTTATTATTCCCTCAAGGGGGATGACGACCCCCGCACCATTGGGATAAACCGGGCGGTGAGCCTGATTGCCGCCGCGCCCCACCGGACCCCGCCCAAGGACCTGGGCAAGCACCCGGGGAACAACAAGCCCGTGATTCTGCGTTCCAGCCGCTGGGGACCCCAGGTGGCCGTGGGGCGGGTGCGCGCCAATGTGCCCAAGGACGTCGACCGGGATGACGTGACTCTCGAAATGGCGGTGGAATGGCTTGCCGCCAAGGGGCTTTCGCCGGAAAAGAAAGCGCCAGCGAAGAAGAAAACGGCGAAGAAGAAAACGGCGAAGAAAAAATCAGCAAAGAAGAAAACGGCGGCAAAAAAAAGCGCCGCCAGGAAGGTTCCGCCCGCCAAAACCGCGGAGCCCGGCGGCGGCGTCTGAAGTGGCCAGGAAAATCTCCCAACCCCCCCCCAAGAAAATCATCCCGTTCCCCACCAAGGAGGAAATCCTGGAATTCATCCAGGAAAGCCCCCAGCGGGTGGGCAAGCGGGAAATCGCCCGCGCCTTTCATGTTCGCGGCGACATGCGCGCCGTGCTCAAGGACCTGCTGCGGGAAATGGAAAAAGAGGGCTTGATCAATCCCGGCCGCCGGCGCCGGTACGGCGGCGGCGCCTTGCCGCCGGTGGCCATGCTGGAAGTCACCGGCACCGACCTGGACGGCGAGGTCCTGGCCCGGCCCCTGACCTGGGATGAAAAAGACGGCGCCCCGCCGGTGATCTACATGATGCCTGAACGCCGGGGCCATCCCGCATTGGGGGCGGGCGACCGGGTCTTGGCCCGGTTGAAGAAACTTTCCGGCGAAGCGGCTTACGAAGGACGCACCATCCGCCGCCTTACCAGCGCCCCGCCCCAAGTCCTTGGCGTCTTCGGCATGGAAGGCGGCGAAGGCCGGCTGAAACCCACCGACAAGCGGGCCAAGGGGGAATACCTGATCGCCCGGGACAACACCGGCGGGGCCAAACCGGGGGAGTTGGTGTGGGCGGAAGTCCTGCCCGGCCGGCGCCTGGGCTTGCGGCAGGCCAAGGTCGTCGATTGCCTGGGCGGAACGGGCGGCGTCAGCTCGATCAGTATGATCGCCATCCACGGCCGGGAAATCCCCTATGCGTTTACGGCCGAAGCCCTGGATCAGGCCCGCGAGGCCGCCGCCGCGCCCCTTGATGGCCGGCAGGACCTGCGCGCCATTCCCCTGGTCACCATCGACGGCGCCGACGCCCGGGACTTCGACGATGCGGTGTGGGCCGAAGCCGACGGGGACGGCAAGAACCCCGGCGGCTGGCGCCTGATGGTCGCCATCGCCGATGTTTCCTGGTACGTGCGCCCGGGCGGCGCCCTGGACCGGTGCGCCCATGAACGGGGAAACTCGGTTTATTTCCCCGACCGGGTGGTGCCCATGCTGCCCGAGGACCTTTCCAACGGCTGGTGCTCCCTCAACCCGGATGAAGACCGCCCCTGCCTGGCCGCCCACCTGTGGATCGACGCCAAAGGGGAGTTGCTGCGCCACAAGTTCGTGCGCGGGATCATGCGGTCCCATGCGCGCCTGACCTATACCCAGGCCGAGGAATTCCATAACCGCAAAACGGAGGAAACCACCGGGCCGCTGGCGAAAAAAAGCATCGCCCCCCTGATCGGCAACCTGTATGGCGCCTACCGGGCCCTGGACAAGGCGCGGCGAAAGCGCGGCGTGCTTGAACTGGACCTGCCCGAACGGCGAATCGTCTTGGCCGCTGATGGCACGGTGGCTCGGGTGGAAGTGCGCGAACGCCTGGACAGCCACCGGCTGATCGAGGAATTCATGATCACCGCCAACGTGGCCGCGGCCCGGGAACTGGAAAGGCTTCGCCAGCCCTGCATGTACCGGGTCCACGACCAGCCCTCCCGGGAAAAGATCGAAGCCCTGGCCCAGTTCCTGGAAAGCGTCGGCATTCCCTTCGCCAGGGGCCAGGTGGTCAAGCCGGCACGCTTCAACCGGATTCTGTCCATGGCCAAGGATACGCCTAACCCCCGCATGGTCAGCGAGGTGGTGCTCCGGTCTCAGGCCCAGGCCGAATACGCGCCGGAAAACATTGGGCACTTCGGCCTGGCCCTGACCCGGTATTGCCATTTCACCTCACCCATCCGGCGTTATTCGGACCTGCTGGTGCACCGCGCCTTGATCGCCGGATTAAAGCTGGGCGCCGGTGGCCTGGAAAAGGACCACGAGGATTTTACCGCCTTGGGCGAACACCTTTCGGCCACCGAGCGGCGGGCGGCGGCGGCCGAACGGGACGCCGTGGACCGCTTCATCGCCGCCTTCCTGGCCGACAGGATCGGCGCCGCCTTCAAGGGCCGAATCAACGGCGTCACCCGCTTCGGCCTGTTCGTCACCCTGGACGAAACGGGCGCCGACGGGTTGGTGCCCATGGGCGCCCTGCCCGGCGATTACTACGTGCACGACGAAGCGCGGCACCTGCTTCGCGGCCGCGACACCGGCCGGGAATACCGTCTGGGCGAAGAGGTGGAGGTGATCCTGGCCGAAGCCAACCCCATCACCGGCGGCATGATCATGCACCTGCTGGACGGTTCCGAGTCCGGCGAGCGGAAGAAAACCAAGACGAAAACCGGAAAAAGGGTGAAGCCTTCGCCCAAGCGCCGCCGCGGGTAAATCGGGAAGTTTAATTCACCGGCGCGAGAACGCCGTTTGCGAGGGCTTTGTCCAGGGCATTGAAAATGACGTCGTGGCCCGCTTCGTTCCAATGGGAATCCGTCGGGATGTGGTAACGTTCTATGGTTTCCACGGGGTCGCCGCCGAAAAAAGGCGGGAACAGGTTGACGAACCCGGCGCCGGCGCGTTCCGCCCACGCCTTCCAGAACGTGACCTGGCGGCTGTTTTCGTCCCCTTCGAAAATCTGGTCGGGCCACGGATAGACGGCCACGGTCAACCGGCAACCCAGTTCCCGGCACAGGGCCGCGAGCTTGTTCATGTTGGCCTCGGCGATTTTCAGGCCCCGTTCGCCGTAGGCGCGAAACACCGCCGGGTCCATGGTCCAGCGGGCCTTGATGAAGCCATAAAAGTGCCGTACGGCGACCGGGTCGTCCAGGTATCGGGGCACGAAGAACTCGGCCAGCGGGTCGCGGATGCCCGTGACCTGCAGGACTTTGTCCTTGAGGAAGCCCAGGAACTTGACGGTGGTGAAATGCCGGTAGAAAAAGTTCAGGGCCGTTGACACCCTATCCCGGTCTTGCTTGAGGACCACTTTGCCGTCCAGCTCCTCGTAGGTTTCAGCGTCATCGTAGATATCCGAAATGTCCAGCATGAGCACAACGTCGTCGGGAACGGTTCCGGTTTCACCAACGAATGCGCGCAGCTTGCGGTGATAGATGATGGGACTGAAACTGGTGACGCCCAGGTTGAGGATGCGGATGCCCCGGGGGGCGTATTTGCAGGCCAGGCGACCGGCGAAGGTCTTGGCGAAATCCACGCCGACGGATTCGGTGAAGGAATCGCCCATGATGAAAACCGTGCGCCGGGGGGTGGCGGCGGGGGCGGGGGGCTGGCCGGTATCGGCGCAGGGACCGCTCCTCAAGCCCTGGGCGTTGGTGATGTGGCGATAGGCGCCGCCCGCCCAGGCCCGCTGGGTATCCAGGGAAGGGATCAAATCATGGTGATAATCCACGGCCCGGTAGTATTTTGGACCGGTCAAAAAGGTGTCAATCGCGTCAGAAAAAATATAGGTAATTGCCCCATCAATACCTAGTGTTACAATGAAACAGGTAAGTAATATCTTTAATTGTTTTTTCATGCTGGAAATTTATATTGCGAGTGGGATTGAGAGTGGCCCGGTTGTTTGCTTTCTACCTTGGAAAAAACCGGGGCAATCCTTTAGTGACGAGTGACGCGGGATGGTGGAAAATCGGGTCCATGTCAGGATTGTCGCCCATGTCAGGTTTATCGCGCTGTAGCCGCCGGCTGGCCCGGTTCCCGGTCGTCTTCGTTGTGCTCGCCGGCTTGCTGGCGGGTTGTGCCTCCCTCACCGGCACGCTCACTTCCGACGCGCCCACTTCCGAATCGAAAGAATACACCAGCCAGGCCGCCAAACGGATTTTTACCGCCGGGTACGGCAGCATCACCGAAAAATACATCGAACCCGTCGACATCAAGTCTATTGCCCTGAACGGCATCCGCGGTCTCGGCGCCCTGGACCCGGCGTTGACCGTCGAAGAACGCGATGGTGGCATCGTCCTGATGCGCTCGGACAAGATTCAGGCCCGGTTTACCCTTCCCGCTACCCGTGACGTGGATGCCTGGGCCGGATTGACGGCCGATGTCATGGCCGCCGGGCGCAAGGTTTCAGACGACTTGCGAAGCGCGTCGGCGGAAAAGGTTTACGAGGCGGTCTTCGACGGGAGCCTTTCCGATCTTGACGTGTTTTCACGCTATGCCGGCGCCGAAGAGGCGCGCCGAAACCGGGCCAAGCGGGAGGGGTTTGGCGGTATCGGCATTCGGTTCCGAATTCACAAGGGCGCCGTCCGCGTGACCTGGGTGATTAAATCCACCCCGGCGCGGGCCGCTGGCATGAAAGTCGGTGACCGGATCATCCGCATCAACGGGAAATCAGTGGAGGGGATGAAATCCGAAGACGTGATTTCCGAGCTTCGCGGGCCGGTGGACAGCCAGGTGTCCCTTACCATCGCCCGTTCCGGTGTCGCCAATGTGATGCCTTTTGAAATTGTCAGGGCGCATATCGATTCCACCACGGTCTTCGCCCGCATCGAAGACGGGATCGCCGTTTTCAGGATAAGCAGCTTCAATCGGGGTACCGCCCGCAGCCTCAGGGAAAAAATCGTCGAACTGCTCAGGACACGGAATGAAGAGACGAAAGGCCTGATCCTCGACCTGCGCGCCAATCCGGGCGGTTTGTTGAAGCAATCGGTTCGCGTCGCCGACCTGTTTCTCGCCGAGGGCAAGATCAGTTCCTCGCGCGGCCGACATCCCGAAAGCATCCAGTTTTTTGATGCGGGCGGTCACGACATCACCCACGGCCTGCCCATGGTGGTGCTGGTGGACGGAAAATCCGCTTCGGCGGCGGAAATTGTCGCCGCCGCGCTGCAAGATACCGGCCGGGCGGTGGTCGCCGGCACCACATCGTTTGGCAAGGGCACGGTCCAGACGGTAATCCGCCTGCCCAACGATGGAGAAATCACACTCACCTGGTCGCGGCTGTTTACGCCTGCCGGGAACGTCCTTCACGGGCTTGGGGTCCGCCCCGGTGTTTGCACCAGCGGCCTTTCCGCCGGCCAGCGGAATCTGTGGTCCGCTCTCATGGCTGACCGGCAAAAGACCATCGCCGCCTTGTCCCGGTGGCGCCAGAGCCCCCATGACAAGCCGGAGGCCCGGCGGGAACTGAGGGTTTCCTGTCCGGCCGAACGCCGTGGCGACAAGATGGAATTGGCCGTGGCCCGCATGATATTGGAGGATCCGGCCCTCTACGCGGGGGTCCTCGGCCTAGCGGCGGGAGCCGCCAACGACAATTACCAAAAGGCCGAAAACCGGGGCTCTTGACAGGCGCGGCGCGGACTGTATTGTGCGCCGCTACGCAACGATTTAGCCCCTAATACCGGGATCGGGACCATGGCAAAACCCACCGTCATCCAGATCAAATTGCTCAGCACGGCCGATACGGGGTTTTTCTATGTGACCAAGAAAAACCCGCGGAACCTTACCGAAAAGCTGCAATTCCGCAAATACGATCCGGTGGTGCGCAAGCACGTTCTCTTCAAGGAAGCCAAGATCAAGTAGAAGCCCCTTGTTTCGGGGGGCGGTTTTTAGGGGGCGTGCGCGGGTTTTCGCGGGAAACGCCTAACCGACGAACTTGGCGATCGTTTCCAGAAAGCTAGGCACCGAGATCGGCTTGGCGATATAGCCCTCGCAGCCGCCTTCGCGGATTTTCTCCTCGTCCCCCTTCATGGCGAAGGCGGTGACGGCGATGACCGGGATGTGTTTCAGGCTTTCATCGCTTTTAATCATTTTCGTGACTTCCAGTCCGGAAATTTCCGGCAACTGAATGTCCATGAGGATTAGGTCGGGGAGGTGTTGCCGCGCCAGTTCCAGGGCTTCCCTGCCGTCCTGGGTTTGCACCGTGTCATAGTCATGAGCTTGCAGCAGGTCATTGAACAGCTTCATGTTGAGGTCGTTGTCTTCAACAATCAGGATGGTTTTCGGCATGGTTTCTCCCTAGTCGGCAACAGGGCCGCTGATGGATTTACAGGCCACGAATATACCCGGGCGCAGGATCGTTCCACCCAGCGCGTTTGCCAATCAGTGCCTTGGATTAGCCAGCATACGCCACTCACCGGGAATGATGGATGATAATGGGAAGCCTGTCAAACAACGCCATGGCGGCGGGCCGGATTTCCGCTCATTTCCCGGCGAAGCTGGCGGCCCGGCCCGGTCAAGGGGGCAACCGGGTATGCAGGGAAGGTTCAGCGTCAGTCGCCGCGCACGTCCTCGACCATTTTTTCCAGCCGTTCGATGTCCAGAATTACCAGGGAATTGCGGCTACGTTCGATAATTTTTCGCCGGGACAGGCCGTTGATCACCCGGGATACGGTTTCCCGGGTGGTGCTCACCCGGCTGGCCAGGTCGGCATGAGGAGGTGAGGGGGAAATCACCGTCGGCGCTCCCTCCTTGTAGGCGTGGTTGGCCAGGCGGAGGATTTCGGCGTGAACCCTGTTCTGGGCGCCGAGGGTGCTGAGGTCCATGATTCGATCGGTGGAAACACGAATGATCGACGTCAGGTTGCGCATCAGGTCCAGGGCAAGGGAAGGATGGTCGTGGACGATTTTCAAAAAACTGCCGGGTGACAGGGAAGCCAGCAAGGTATCGGCCAGCACCACCACGGAGGCCGACCGGGGGGCGCCATCAATGGCGGCCATATCCCCAAAATGATCACCCGAACTCAAATCGTCGAACGTAACCATTTGCCCCGATAGGGAATAGATGGCTACCCGCACGGAGCCATTAATGACGAAAAACACGTCCCGGGAATCCGTATGCCGGTCGATGACCTGCTTCCCGGCGGCCCACTCTTTCCAACCGCAGGATTTCTCCACTGCGTTCAGTTCTTCAGGCGAAAGGCTGCCGAGAATCCTTATTCCCGAAAGGCTTCGGTTTATTTTTTGCTTCAGGGCAGTGTCCTCCCCAACGTCCAGGCATCCCATTGAAGCGGCTGCTACTTGTAATCGCGCCGCATGGTAGTCCCATCGGCCCCTTCTGACCAGAGCCGGCGCGGGCCCGGCGGCGCCCTTGCACGCCCGGCGGACGGCGACTATGGTTCGCCCGAACCGGCTCCTGCCTTCAGGGTTTCGCGCCACGGGCGCCAGGCCCGCCGGCAGGGGCGAATTATTGAGTCCGGACCAGGGCGCCAACAAATGGGTTCGGGCCGGAAAGCACTCCGGTGCGGCCGGTCGCGGAGGCCGTAGGCGCAGACAGGTTGTTCCCATGTCAGATACCCCGGTTTCCGAACGCTACGGTACAGGGGCTTCAAGGGCATCTTCTTCCGGCCCGGCCGGCGCCGACCCCAAGGGGCCGGTGATAGCCGTGGTGATTCCCTGCTACCGGGAAACGGCCCATATCCTGGACGTGGTGGCCGCCATCGGCGGCGAAGTGGAACGCATTTTCGTGGTTGACGATGCCTGTCCCGACCATACGGGAAATTTCGTCCGGGAGAACTGTACGGATTCCAGGGTCGAAGTAATTGTACACCCCCGGAACACGGGCGTCGGCGGCGCCACCCTGACAGGGTACAGCCATGCCCTGGCGGCGGATGCCGGGATCATCGTCAAGCTGGACGGCGACGGACAGATGGATCCGGCCCTGATCCCCGACCTGGTCGCGCCCATCGAGGAAGGCCGGGCCGATTATGCCAAGGGCAACCGGTTTCATGACCCCGACGGCCTGATTCGTATGCCGACGGCCCGTATTTTCGGCAATCTGGTGTTGTCCTTCGCGGCAAAACTGTCCAGCGGTTACTGGAATATATTCGATCCCACCAACGGTTTTACCGCCATTCACGCCCGGGTGGCAGAACGGCTGCCTTTCGACAAGATCAGCAAGGGGTTCTTTTTCGAATCCGATATGCTGTTCCGGTTGGGCCTCATGCGCGCCGCCGCCGCCGACATTCCCATGCGGGCCCGGTATGGCGATGAAGAAAGCACGCTGAAAATCCGCTCGGTGGTTCTGGAGTTCGCCGCCAAGCACTGGCTCAACGCGGCGAAGCGCATTCTTTATTCCTATTTCCTCAGGGATTTCAATATCGCCTCCATTCATCTGATTCTGGGAAAGCCGCTATTTCTATTCGGCCTGATCTTCGGCGCTGTCCAGTGGCGCGCCAGTATCGCATCCGGCACTCCGGCGACGGCGGGAACCGTAATTCTCGCCGCCCTGCCGATCATACTGGGCAGCCAGATGCTGATTGCCTTTGTCGATTACGACACCCGGAACCTTCCCCGGCAGGCGCTCCATCCGCGGCTGAAAAAACGCCCCCCAACCCCGCCCGCCTGACCGTTCCTATCCTCCTCGCCGGCCGCTCCGTTCCCTTGAGGCGCCGTTCTACGGGGCAACCGGCCGATTCTTAGGAGTTTCAACGGGTTGCGGGAATCTACCCACAGGCTATCCCCAGGCGACTCATAGGTTTTCCACCGCTTCACCACATATTGTGGGTAAAGTATCCACAGGAAGTCATATTTTGTTTTTTTCCCATTGCCCCAAGGGGTCGTGACCCCTATTCATGGAGACAATCGACGATTGCCTTCGCTCCTTCCTTGGGATGGATTTTGCTAGATAAAGCATGGTATAAGTTCGTGGAACGCCAGATATAGGGGCACATACTGTATATGGGTACCGCCACTGGAAAACCGCACACCCGGGGCCTGCCCCGGGAGCCCTTGCAGCCGGCGACGGCGGAGCAGCCTCTGCGCCGCCAACTGGCCAAAAGCATGTGCCGGCGGTACGAGATTGTTCTCCAGGATGGCGGTCCCTTGTTATGTGAAAAAGACATCCCCTGCGGAAACCGCCCCGCCTGCATGGACATGGCGGACAAGGTCTTGAGCTATGCGGTCGAGTTGCGCCAGCTTCGGCATCGGCGTGAGTTGAAGGAACGGCGGAAAAAAGCCGGCTGATTCCGGCTGGCCGCCATTCAAACCTGGACATTCCGATTTCGGTCCCT
>JAJRSS010000324.1 GCA_024278615.1 Alphaproteobacteria bacterium | reverse complement strand
CAGATCGAACGCTTCTCTTCCGCCGACCAATGCCGGCGCTTCCGATCCCCCATAATGCCTCCGTAGTGTCCATTAACGATAGTGGACACTTTCGGCCAAATCCCTCCATCGCTGCCAGAGCGGATTTACCGGACGGACACCTTTCTTGCCGGTGAAAGGAAATCGCGCTTCGCCCTATCCGGCCAGAAGTTGATTGGTATATTTCTTTCAAATATTTAACAGATTATCCAAGACCGCCATCTTGGCGCCCCAGTCGAAATCCCGGGTCATTCTCGAGCGCGCGGCGGCTCCCAAGCGCTTCGACACCCGTTCATCCATCGCTTCAATAACGGCGCCGGCGAAGGTTTCCGCCGTCTCCCCCATCAGCAATTCCGTTCCCGGATGCGCATCGATACCTTCAACGGCCTGCGGCGTCGCCACGACGGCCTTCCCCATCGCCATTCCCTCCAACAACTTGTTTTGCACGCCCCGGGCAATTCGCAAGGGAACGACGACGACATCGGAATGTGCGATATATGGCCGCACATCATCCACCCTGCCAGTAACACTCACGCCCGGTTGACGTTGCAGCCCCTGGACCTCTGTTGTCGGATTCCCGCCAACGATGAAGAATTCCACTTTGGGTATTCTGGACCGAACCAGAGGAAGAACCTTCTTCACGAACCATTTTACCGCGTTGATGTTGGGCCAATAGTCCATGGCGCCGGTAAACACCAGCACGGGTCCTCCATTAAATGGGGAAATGTACGTCCTTTCAGGAGAAAAGAAATCACTGTAGATGCCATTTTCGATAAACGAAATCTTGTCGGCGCATTCCGGCGCCAGCGCTCGAAACAGATCCGACTCCGCCTTCGATACAAAAACCGAGGCATCCACGACCCCCGCCACCCATCGGTCATAAGCCAACAGCGCCCTGTTCTCACGCTTGTATACCCAACTCAGGGGCCAGGGCTGGTTGTCCGCATACAGGCGCCACTTTTCGGAATCCACATCGACGAAGTCCATGATGATCCTTGTGAAGTCCTGCCGCCTTGCCGTCACGTACTGGGCCATGGCCGAGGAAAAAACGAAGGCCGTTCGCGGTTTTACCGTATCGATGACCGACCGCACCCAGGCCGCCATTTTCCGGTCGTGGTAGTAGGGGATGGTCAACGCCTGGCCGGAAAAAAAACCCTTAAGGGACCTGACCCTGGCCCGCCCGGGCTCAAGCCCGATGAAACAGGTTTCACCGCAAAGTTTCTTCAGGGCATTCGCTTCTTCCCAGTCCCTGGGATCGTCTATGAAACATCCAAGATGCACCCGCCGTTTGGAGGCGATGTGTTTCAGGAAATTGTACGAACGGATCTTATCCCCCTTGTTGGGAGGAAAAGGCAACCTCTGGGCCAGGAAGAGAACATCGCCGCCGCCATCCCGCGCGACGATATGTAGGCTATCTGAAAGAGATTGCATGAGGCTGATTGGCGTTTACAAAGTTTTATTCGGCAAGGCTTGCGGCAGGCTGGAATGCTCCACTTCAAGTGGCAGCCACGCCGGCATCTGACTATTCACGAAGGTCGAACTGCTTCATCAGCTGATAAAGGGTCGGCCGGCTGACACCCAAAAGCCTTGCCGCCGCGGAAACCTTATTATTGGTGACCCCGAGCGCTCTCGTTACAGCTTCAAAATCCGATTTTTCCCGTACCTGCTTGAGCGTGGGGAACGCCACTTCAATATCCCGAGAGGCCAGGTCCAAATCAGCGGCGGTAATCATGCTTCCTTCACAAAGGACAATCGCCCGTTTTACCTTGTTCTCCAGCTCACGGACATTACCCGGCCATTCATAATCAACCATCGCGGAGAGGGCGTCCCTGGTAAACCCTTTTACCTTTCTGCCCAGTTCGCCACCGAATTTTTTCAGAACGTATTTTGCCAGCAGCACAACGTCCCTTTCCCTTTCACGAAGCGGCGGTATTCGGATCGCGACTTCGTTCAATCGATAAAACAAGTCATCGCGGAAGGTCTTCTGCTCAATCATTTCTTCAAGGTTCTGGTTGGTTGCCGAGACGATACGGACATCGACCGAGATCTCGGCATTCCCGCCGCCTCGTTCGATGACTCGGGCCTGCAAGAAACGAAGCAGCTTGGCTTGAAGGGCCAAGGGCATATCTCCTACTTCATCCAGAAACAATGTTCCGCCGTCCGCCTTTTCCATCTTGCCAACGGTCTGGCGGATAGCGCCCGTAAACGCGCCTTTTTCATGCCCGAACAACTCGCTCTCCAGGAGATTTTCGGGAATGGCGGCGCAATTGATAGCGACAAACGGGTTTGCCGACCTGTCGCCCAAATCGTGCAGTGCGCGAGCCAGAATTTCCTTGCCCGTCCCGCTTTCCCCGGTCAGCAGGACACTGACCTCGGCCGGCGCCACCCGCTCCACCAGTTGGCAAACCTTGTTCATTCCCCTGCTGTCGGCAATGATGCCGGTAAGCGCGGATTCCCGCTTGGAAAGCGATAGGCGCCGGTTTTCCTCCTCCAATTCAAACAGGTGCAAGGCCCGGTTCAGGACCAGGCAGAGGACATCAATATCGACGGGCTTCGGATAGAAGTCATAGGCACCCGAAGCTATCGCTTCCAGGGCGTTTTTCCTTTCCTCGTTTCCGGTCGCGATGATCACCTTTGTCTCCGGCTTGAAGGCCAGGATCGCCTCCAAAGTAGCGAAACCTTCCGATGTTCCGTTGGGGTCCGGCGGCAACCCCAGATCAAGAACGACCGCATTTGGATTTTCCTTGCGCAAAACCGAAAGCGCACTGGTCCGGTCTTCGGCGACGTGTACGTCAAAGTCGGACAGAGCCCACCGCATCTGGCTCCTGAGCCCGGGATCATCCTCGACGATCAGAATTGTTTTGTTGGAAGTCATTCTTTCTTTACAACCCTAGCCGTTCACGTTATCGGTTTTTCTCCCTGGGAGCGGATGGAAAAATAACCTGCATGACCGTACCCATGCCCAGGGTACTGGACACCTCAAGCCGCCCCCCCATCTCCCGAACCAGTTCCCGCGCCTGATAGGCGCCCAAACCATATCCCCCGTCCTTTTTTGTATTGAAGGGACGGAACAGGTGCCGCCTTATAAATTCAGAATCCATACCGGGACCGTTGTCCTCCACCTCCGTGATGACTTCCTCCCCCTCGATCTTCAGGCGCAAAACAATGTTGCCATCATCTCCCGCCGCCTCATAGGCGTTCTGAAGCAGGTGATCCAGAACCGACTTCAGTTTTGTCTCGTCAACAGTAACTGGTACGGGTTCGGGCAACACTTCGACAACAAGGCCGGCTCGCTGGCCCTGCCAGGACCTCGCCACCCTGGAAACCACCGACCGCAAAGAAGCATCGTTTCCGCCCTCCGCCATCTCTTCGCTGGTAACGGTCTGATTAGCGCTTGCAGGCTCCTGTATGGTGTCGGCCTTAAACTGGCCCAGTAGATCCGTCAGCCTGACTACGGAATTGCCTACCGTCGCCAGAAGGTCTTGTTGAAATTCAGGGTCATTGCCATGGCGTTCGGCATTTCTCAACATCAAGGACATTTGACTGACCAGGTTCTTGATATCGTGAATGATAAAGGCGAAGCGCCGATTAAAGGACTCCAGCCGCCGGGCATCGGCAAGCGCCGTTACCGCTTGCTCCTCCTTCAGGTAGCTTGCGGCTTGGCCGCCGACGGCCTTCAGAAGATCATAGGTTTCCCAAT
>JAJRSS010000323.1 GCA_024278615.1 Alphaproteobacteria bacterium | reverse complement strand
CCCGGACAAGCTTGGCGGCGTGATCGCCATGTTCGGCTCCATTGCCGTCCTGGCCATGCTGCCCTGGCTTGACCGGTCCAAGGTGCGCTCGGCGGTGTTCCGGCCGATCTACAAGCAGTTCTTCTGGATCTTCGTCATTGTGTTCCTCATTCTGGGTTATCTGGGCTCCCAGCCTCCCGAGGGGTGGTTCTTGCTGGTCTCGCGTATCGCCACGGCGTGGTATTTTGCCCACTTCTTTATCATTCTACCGTTGATCGGACTCCTGGAAACCCCGAAGCCCCTGCCGGAAAGCATAACAAAATCGGTGCTTGGCAGCGCCGGTGGCGGAACGCCGAGCGGTAGCGCGGCATCTCCTGAGACCAAGGGGTGAGGCCATGAAATTTTTAACACACACGGCCCCAGGAACGGTTCCAATGGCAATCAGGTCGGCATGTCTTTCCTTAGGATTAATCATCGCGCTGGCGGTGGCCGGGCCAGCTCAAGCGGAAGTGGGGGGCGGTAAGGTCGAAACCCAAAAATGGTCGTTTGGCGGTATTTTCGGCAATTACGACCGGGCGCAGCTGCAGCGCGGCTTCCAGGTGATGAAGGAAAACTGCGCCGCGTGTCATTCGCTGGAATATGTCTATTTCCGCAATCTTGGCGAGCCCGGCGGACCGGAATTCTCTGTTGAGGAAGTCAAGGCCCTGGCGGCGGATGTCGAGGTCATCGACGGCCCGGACGATGCCGGCGACATGTTTGAACGCCCCGGCCTGCCCAGCGATCTAATGCCGCCGCCCTTTGCCAACGACAATGCGGCGCGGGCCTCCAACGGCGGCGCACTGCCCCCCGACCTTTCGGTCATCGCCAAATCGCGCACCTATAAGCGCGGCTTTCCAAATTGGGTGTTTGACCTGTTCACCGGTTACCAGGAACAGGGCACCGACTATCTGTACGCCCTGCTAACGGGCTACGAGGAAGCCCCGGCGGACTTCGCCGTATTGGAGGGGTTGAGCTACAACACGGTTTTCCCCGGACACCAGATCGCCATGCCGGCGCCGCTCTTCGAAGACGGCATTGAGTATAATGACGGCACAAAGGCCACGGTCGAACAGATGGCCCGCGATGTTTCAGCCTTCCTGATGTGGGCCGCCGAACCACACCTGGAAGCACGTAAACGCATCGGTTTTCAGGTCATCATCTTCCTGATTATCTTCGCCGGGCTGTTCTACGCCACCAAGAGGAAAATCTGGTCCCGGGTGAAACACTAAGCGCAGGAGCCAGATCCCCGGCAATTCAGTTAGAGCGTTTTTAATTCATACGGAATCGGCACAATCCCGCTCCCCCACCCGGCCACCCCTAAAGGATACGCCCATGGGTGGCCGGGTGGGGGAGCGGGATTGTGCCGTCAATACGTGAAACGCTCTAAAAGCAGGTCGCGATCATTCTGATTCGCGCCATTGCTTTAGACCTTTGTTTGCGCGTGTCTTTTATCCTAAAACCGGTTCCCACTTTTGGGAGACAAGCTTTAGCGAAGACCGCGCTGGACGGCGGTGAAGACCAGGCGGCGAACCACAGGCCCGAAGGAAGGGTCGTGCGCGCCGCCCTGTTTCAATACCTATCGGAGCAGCGCGAATGTGGCCCGATCGCAGAGTGATGGACCTTTTTGGTATTGCCTTGCCAATTGTCCAGGCCCCGATGGCGGGCTTCAGCAGCACCGAAATGGCCGTGGCGGTCAGCACCGCCGGCGGGCTGGGGTCGCTGGGCTGCGCGGCGATGGATACCGTGGCTTTGCGGGATACATTGAGCGCCGCCTCCCAAGCCACGGCCCTGCCGCTCAATGTGAATTTCTTTTGCCACGACGCCCCCCCGCCTCAGCGGGAAAACGATGCGCGATGGCTTGAGGCGTTATCTCCATATTATCAAGAAATGCATGTGCCGCCGCCGGACCTTTCCACCGGCCTCATTGAACCGTTTGACGGTGAGCGGTGCGAAATCCTCGAGGAATTCGGACCGGCGGTGGTCAGTTTTCACTTCGGCCTTCCTGCCGCCGATCTGCGGCGGCGGCTGAAAACGGCGGGCGCGAAAATTCTCAGCACCGCGACAACCGTCGACGAGGCGGTGTGGCTGGAAGATAACGGCTGCGATGCCGTCATCGCACAAGGTTTCGAAGCCGGCGGCCACCGGGGCATGTTTCTGACCGAAGACCCCCATACCCAGATTGGCACCATGGCCCTGGTGCCCCAGGTCGCCGACGCGATTGGGCTTCCGGTAATCGCGGCGGGCGGCATTGCCGATGGGCGCGGCATCGCAGCCGCGTTCGCACTTGGCGCCAGCGGAGTACAGATTGGCACCGCTTACCTGTTCACCCAGGAGGCGACCGTTGGCAATATCTACGCCAATGCTTTACGCGCGGCGAAAAACCAGCCCAGTGCCTTGACCCACGTGTTCTCCGGCCGTCCGGCGCGATGCCTGGCAAACCGGGTCTGCCGCGAACTGGGGCCGATGGCCGCAAAGCCCGCAATATTCCCCAGGGGCATCAAAGCCATAGCCGGGCTGAAGGCGGCGAGCGAAGTCGCCGGCGATGGGGACTTCAGCGCCCATTATTGCGGCCAGTCCGTTGCCCTGGCCCGCGCCACCACCGCGGCAAAACTAACCTCAGACCTGTCCCGCGATGCCCTTGGCCATCTCCAGAGGCTGGGGCGTGTTGGTGCTTGATGACCGCAGCACCGACGGGCAGGAAATTATGGTTTCAGATCATGTCCGAATTCGCAAGATAGCTGTGCAAAGCGCCGGTTTGATTGACTTATTTGTACCTATGCCGCCGCCGGTGATATACCAATGGCGGCCCGAACCGGAGGAACACTCTAAATGACCAAGACAGTTCTCGGCGTCATTGGCGGCAGCGGCATCTACGATCTGCCGGGGCTTGAGGACGTTCGCGACGAGGCGGTGGCAAGCCCCTGGGGGGCGCCATCCGATGCGCTTCGTTTCGGCCGGCTGCACGGGCTGGACATGGTCTTCCTGCCCCGTCACGGGCGCGGCCATGTGCTCTCACCTTCGGATATCAACTACCGGGCCAATATCGATGCCATGAAGCGTGCCGGCGTCACCGATATGATATCGCTTTCGGCGGTGGGTTCGTTTCGCGAGGAGCTTGAGCCGGGGCATTTCGTATTTGTCGATCAGTTCATTGACCGAACGTTCGCTCGGGAGAAGAGTTTTTTCGGCAAGGGCTGCGTCGCCCATGTCTCGATGGCCTTCCCGGTCAGCCCGCTTTTGTGCGACCACCTGGTAAACGCCGCCACGGCGGAGGCGATAGCCCACACGCGCGGCGGCACCTATCTGGCAATGGAGGGGCCGCAATTCTCCTCCCTGGCCGAATCAAATCTGTACCGATCCTGGGGCTGCGACGTCGTCGGCATGACCAACATGCCCGAGGCCAAGCTCGCCCGCGAGGCGGAAATCCCCTACGCCACCGTGGCCATGGTCACCGATTACGATTGCTGGCACCACGAGCACGGCGAGGTCGATATTCCCACTATCATCCGTATTCTGGGCGAAAATTCCGAAAAAGCGGCGCGGCTTTTATCAAAGCTGGCAAAAACCTTCCCCGCGGCGCATCCTGCCTGTCCGGCGGGCGCCGATACCGCCCTGCAATACGCCATACTAACCCGCCCCGAAGCCCGAGATCCGGCACTGG
>JAJRSS010000322.1 GCA_024278615.1 Alphaproteobacteria bacterium | reverse complement strand
GTCCGCGTCCAGCGGGATGAAATGGTCGCCATTTTTGAACTCAAATCGGCCCTTGGCCAATTGACCGCCCGCCAGATGAACCTGCCGGTGGATTTATACGATCCGACGGGTCATTATCAGGAGGTTCGGTCGAAATGGTTCGGTGGCAGGAGTTCGGGCACGGCCAACGATGCCGGTGGCAAGGGTGAGCAATAGCAGGGCCGGCAACAGGGGAAATTTCTGGGCAATGATCAGAGTAGGCGCCGCCATAACGGCTGCCGCCCAATCGGGAAGAAAGATCGATGAGCGAAGAAAGTAGTCCGGAAGCGGCCGATCAGGAACCTTCGATGGAGGATATTTTAGCCTCCATTCGCCGGATTTTGTCGGAAGAAGGAGAAGAGGAAGGCAAAGAACCGGCGGCGGCTGCGCCTGAGCCTGAGCCTGAGCCTGAGCCTGAGCCTGAGCCCGAACCGGAACCCGAGCCGGAACCTGAGCCCGAGCCTGAGCCTGAGCCTGAGCCTGAGCCTGAACCGGAGCCTGAGCCCGAGCCCGAGCCCGAGCCCGAGCCTGAGCCTGAGCCCGAACCGGAGCCCGAACCCATGCCGGAACCCCAACCGGTTAAAGAAGAATCGGTATTCGATCTCACCCAGGACATGGTTGCCCACGAACCCGCCAAGGTGACGGAACCCACCGTTGTCTCCGTGCCCACGGCCCAGGTATCGGCGGACGTTCTCAGCGAATTGGCCCGCGCCATTCTCAATCAACGGGATATCGCGGTCGGTGACCGCAGCCTGACCCTTGAAGATATGATCCGGGGCATGTTGCGGCCGTTGCTCCGCGAATGGCTGGATCGCAACCTTCCCTACTTGATCGAACGCCTAGTCAAGAAGGAAATCGATATTATGATCAACCGCGCCGAGAGGCTGGAAGATTAGCAGCCTCCCTTGGCGGCGCCCGGGATTGTCCCGGCGCCTTCCCATCAAACCCTGAAGGACGGTTCAGCCATGCTGGACAAAACCTACCGGCCCGCCGAGGTCGAAAAGAAACACTATACCGTTTGGGAAGACTCGGGCGTCTTCGCCTGCGGCGGCCGCCCGGACGCTGATACCTATACCATCGTCATTCCGCCACCCAACGTCACCGGCAGCCTGCACATGGGCCACGCCCTTAACAATACCCTGCAGGATATTCTCATCCGCTATCACCGCATGCGGGGTCTGGATGTGTTGTGGCAGCCGGGCATGGACCACGCCGGCATCGCCACCCAGATGGTGGTGGAGCGCCAGCTTGAACGGGAAAACCTTACCCGTCACGACCTGGGCCGGGAGAAGTTCATCGAACGGGTGTGGAAATGGAAGGCGGAATCCGGCGGCGCCATCACCGGGCAACTGCGGCGTCTGGGCGCTTCCTGTGACTGGTCCCGGGAACGGTTTACCATGGACGACGGCCTGTCGGCGGCGGTGGGCAAGGTGTTCGTCGATCTTTACAAGCAGGGGCTGATCTACCGGGATAAGCGGCTGGTCAACTGGGACCCGTTGCTGCATACGGCGATCTCGGACCTGGAGGTGGAACAGCGCGAGGTTACCGGCCGCATGTGGTACTTCCGCTATCCGGTGGAAGGCCGCGAAGGCCGGTACGTCACCGTCGGCACCACCCGGCCGGAAACCATGCTGGGCGATACTGGCGTTGCCGTGCATCCGGACGACGGCCGCTACAGGGACCTGGTCGGCCAAAACTGCGTCTTGCCCATCGTCAACCGGGTCATCCCCATCATCGCCGACGAATACGCCGACCCGGAGAAGGGAAGCGGCGCGGTGAAAATAACTCCCGCCCATGACTTTAACGACTTCGAAGTTGGCCGCCGCCACAACCTGGAAATTATCAACGTGCTGGACCGGGATGCGCGGCTGAATGGCAACGTGCCAGACCATTACCGGGGCGTGGACCGGTTCGAAGCACGTGACGCCGTCGTCAAGGAAATGGAATCCCTGGGGCTGCTGGAAAAGGTGGAAGAAAACCCGATGACCGTGCCCTATGGCGACCGTTCCGGTGTGGTCATCGAACCATGGCTTACCGACCAGTGGTTCGTGGATGCGGCGACGCTGGCCAAGCCGGCCATCGAATCCGTCGAACAGGGTCGCACCCGCTTCGTTCCCGCCAACTGGGAAAAGACCTATTTCGACTGGATGCGCAACATCCAGCCCTGGTGCATTTCCCGCCAGATCTGGTGGGGCCACCAGGTACCGGCGTGGTACGGCCCCGATGGCGAGATTTTCGTCGAATTAACGGAAGGCGAAGCCCTTGCGGCGGCGGAAAAACACTACGGGAGAAAAACGGAACTGAAGCGCGACGAGGACGTGCTGGACACCTGGTTTTCATCCGCCTTGTGGCCGTTTTCTACCCTGGGCTGGCCCGAAGACACGCCGGAAGTGGGTCGTTATTACCCCACCGACGTGCTGGTCACCGGCTTCGACATCATTTTCTTCTGGGTCGCCCGGATGATGATGATGGGCCTGCGCTTCATGAAGACCGAGCCCTTTCACACGGTATATATCCACGCCCTTGTCCGTGACGAAAAGGGACAGAAGATGTCCAAGTCCAAGGGCAACGTCATGGATCCCCTGGAACTGATCGACAAATTCGGCGCCGATGCGCTGCGCTTCACCCTTACCGCCTTTGCCGCACAGGGCCGGGACGTGAAGATGTCCAAACAGCGCGTCGAGGGCTACCGCAATTTCTGCACCAAATTGTGGAATGCCGCCCGCTTTTGCCAGATGAACGAATGCGTGCCCAGTGCCGGATTCGATCCGGCGGCCTGCACCTTGACCCTCAACCGCTGGATCATCGGCAAGACGGCGGAAGCCGCCGCCGCCGTATCGCGGGCTATCGATGCCTACAAGTTCAACGATGCCGCTGGCGCGCTTTACAGCTTTACCTGGGGCACTTTTTGCGACTGGCATCTTGAATTCGCCAAACCCGTATTCCAGGGCGATGACGCCGGCGCCAAGGCGGAAACCCGCGCCGCCACCGCCTGGGTGTTGGACCAGATTCTGCACCTGCTGCATCCCATCATGCCCTTCATCACCGAGGAATTGTGGCAGGAAATGGCGGCGGAACGGGACGGGCCCCTGATTGCCGCCCCCTGGCCGGTGCTGAATGCCTCCCTGGTCGACCCGTCGGCGGAAAGGGAAATGGATTGGGTGGTCCGCCTGATTTCAGCCGTTCGCGCCGTCCGTTCCGAATTGAACGTACCGCCGGGCGGGAAAATCCCCATGCTGCTCAAGGACGCGGGCGAAGAATCCAAAGCGCGGCTGCGAACCCACCGGGACTTGATCCTGACCCTGGCCCGCCTGTCGGGCGCCGAAGAACTGGCGGGCGATGAGCCCAAGGGGGCGGTTCGGGAAGTGCTGGATGAAGCGACCCTTGTCCTGCCCCTGGCCGACGTTATTGACGTGGCCGGCGAACGGACCAGGCTGGAGAAGGAAATCGCCAAGGTGGAAGCGGACATCAGCCGCATGGACAAGAAGCTGTCCAACGAGAATTTCACCGCCAAGGCGCCGCCGGAAGTGGTGGAAACGGAGCGCGAGCGCCTGGCCGAAGCCACCCAGGTCAAAACCCGCCTGCAAGATTCCGTGGACCGCCTGGCCGCCATTTAGGCCCAATCCCTATAGGGAAAAGGGAAAAGCGGCCACGCCCGGGTTTACATTGCTCTTTTGGCCGCGCCGGCCGTTTCAGGCTTGCGGATCTGGCGGCGTTCGTTGGTGCGGGGCAGGAATTCACCGCACCAGTCGATTTTATCCGTGTGCGGCCATTGCTGGGTGAAGGCGC
>JAJRSS010000321.1 GCA_024278615.1 Alphaproteobacteria bacterium | reverse complement strand
TTCGTCGAACCGGGGCCGTCGGGCGCGCCGACCCGGGGACGGGTGGACGTGCTGCCGACGGGGCGCAACTTCTATTCCATCGACAGCCGCACCGTGCCCACCCCGGCGGCCTGGACGTTGGGCTGGAAATCCGCCTCCCTTCTGGTCCAGCGCCACGTGCAGGAACACGGCGCCTGGCCCCGGACCCTGGCGCTCAGCGCCTGGGGTACGTCCAACATGCGCACCGGCGGCGATGATATCGCGCAGGCGTTGGCGTTGATGGGGGTGCGCCCCACCTGGGACGCGGCGTCGCGCCGGGTGACCGGCTTCGAGGTCATGCCCCTGTCGTCCCTCGACCGGCCCCGGGTGGATGTCACCCTGCGCGTTTCCGGGTTTTTCCGCGACGCCTTCCCCGGCCTCATCGACCTTTTCGATTCCGCCGCCCGCGCCGTCGCCGCCGAAGACGAATCCCCCGAACAGAATCCCCTGGCCCACCGGGTGGCGGAAGAAACACGGCGCCTCACCGGCGGCGGCATGGCCGAAGGCGAAGCCCGCCTCAAGGCCGGGTACCGGGTCTTCGGCTCCAAGCCCGGCGCCTATGGGGCCGGGTTGCAGGCGCTGATCGACGAAAAGGGCTGGGAGACGGATGCCGACCTTGCCCGCGCCTACATCGCCTGGGGCGGTTATGCCTATGGGGCGGGCGCCGAAGGCCAAGCCGCCCACGGGCTGTTCGAAACCCGTTTGGCCGGCGTCGAAGCGGTAATCCACAACCAGGATAACCGGGAACACGACCTTTTGGATTCCGATGATTATTACCAGTTCGAAGGCGGCATGACGGCGGCGGTGCGGGTGCTGTCCGGCGGCCAGCCCAGCGTCTATCATGCCGATCATTCCCGTCCCCAAAGCCCCCGCATCCGCACCCTGGAAGAAGAAATCGCCCGCGTCGTCCGCGCCCGGGTGGTCAACCCCAAATGGATCGCCGGCGTCATGCGCCACGGCTACAAGGGCGCCTTTGAAATGGCGGCGACGGTGGACTACCTGTTCGCCTTCGCCGCCACCGCCAAATGCGTCCGCGATCATCATTTCGACGCGGTGTTCGACGCCTATGTGGATGATGATGCGGTCAGGGAGTTCATGGCCGAAAACAATCCCCAGGCGCTGAAGGAAATGAGTGAACGGCTGCTGGAAGCTCAGTAAAGGGGCCTGTGGAAACCCCGGCTCAACAGCGCCCACGGCGTGTTGAGCGGGTTGGCGGGGTGATGATTTGCTTTTGAGAGCGTCCCCTTAATTCAGAAAGTAAATTTTCGAGGAAAAATCCCTGAACCCGTCAAACTACTTAATCAAAAACAGTATGGTAAAAATTGCAGCGGTGATCCAAACCCACGTTGGCACGACCTTGACTGGTTCCGGGTCTGGTCTAGGAGCATAAAACTCTGACTTTGCTTCGTTAAGGGCACTCCGTAAATCGTAAAGGCTATCGCTGACTTTCTCCAGATTGCCTGATTCCGCATCCACCATGCCGTCGAGCGTCCTCTCGATCCTATCGATCTTATCTTCGAAGTTCTCAAACTTGTCCTCTATGCGCTTAACGATGGGGTCGTCACCATAACCGTCGAAGTCCACGTCCATGGAGTTTGCCAGCTTGTCGATCTTCTTATCGAGACGTCGAATAATGGCGTCCGGCTCGTCGCTATATTCTTCGTTTTCATCCCTGAACCACTCGGGATGGTCCTTTCGTTTTCTTTCCTCAGCCCAGTTGTACCAATTTGGTGCATCCATAGAGTGGTGCGGGTCTGGCACCTCCCATGCGAGGTCTCCAAGTTTTCTTCGTATATCCTCAGACTGCCAGAGACTATCATTCTCCAACATTTCATTGAAAGCGTGTTTGCCGTCCTTCTCTACAAATTTCGGCCAATCTTTGTATTCCCAAACGGAGAAACGCCGGTAGAACGATTCCCGAAGTGCGAGGTCATCAGAGTTCAGTAGATCATCTTTGGGTTCGATGAGGTCCGCGAGGCGGGTGCGTAAGAAGAACGAACTCTCAATTGGGTGGTGTCCTTCTTCGGGCTCTTCTTCGATTCGCCACCGTGCCGCAACCTCCTCCGGCTTTTCATATCCGACAGGGTGATGGGTTCGCTGGAGCAACTTGTAGAGGACCGACGCATTTGTTGGATTGGTGTCCATTGTCCGCGCCAATTCCCAGGCAAGCGTAAAGACCTTCCCGTGACTATACTCCGCCCAGCCATCGAGAATAGCATGATCGTAAGGCTGAGCTATCCTAGGGTTTTTCCCCAACCATATGAGCATCCGTAGGTACTCGATCTCCGAAAGTTCAGCGAACTCTTCCTTTTTCTCCAGTATGTGCTCAACTGCTTCATCGTCCAAATAGGGGTTCGTGACGAGAGCCTCTAGTTCCGCATCACTGCCCGTCTTGATCAGTTCTTGTAGGGTTTCTCTGTTGAGCCAAGCAGTCCGAAAAAATCCCTCCGGACCAACGACAGGATTTGAGAGTGCGGCGCACCGGACGCCTAAATTGCCTCGGTCGAATACTCGCTTTATCGCCTTGGTGGATTTACCGAAGCGAGCGATACCGAGATCAATCAGTGGATCATTTCGGCGGACAAGCAAGTACTCGAGAACCGCCGGGGTATTATCAAATGGAGATGGCTTATCATTTTCAGGACGTTTGCGCTCGTTTAGCCAATCATACGCCGTCTGCGCCGAACATTTGACGAGGTATGCCGCCTCAATACGTTTTTGATGTTCATTCATTTGAACACCCCCCAGGACTTCCTGCGATTATCTAGTTTCTAGCTTTCCGCGCCTGTCCCGATATATGTAGGCGACAATTTCTCTGCCGGAAAGGGTGAATATTTCCGGGCAATGCTCTAATCTCCCCCCCCCCATGACGAAGAACCTTGTCCTCGGTTGGGAAGAATGGGTGGCGCTGCCCGGGCTGGGTCTGCCGGCGGTCAAGGCCAAGGTGGATACGGGCGCCCGCACTTCTTCGCTGCACGCTTTTTCCATCGAACCCTTCGGCCGCCAGGGCCGTGAGCGGGTGCGCTTCGGCATCCATCCCATTCCCGAACGCCCCGAAATCGTCCTCTACTGCACCGCCGACCTGGTCGACCAGAGGGAAATCACCAGTTCCAACGGCGAGACCGAACTGCGCTACGTGATTTCCACCCCTCTGCGCATCGCCGGCCAGGAATGGCCGATCGAAATTTCCCTCTCCAACCGGGAAACCATGCAGTACCGCATGCTGCTCGGCCGTTCGGCCCTCAGCGAAAATATGGGCGAAAACATCACCGTCGATCCCAACGTCGGCTGCATCCAGGAGGCGCTTTCGGATACCCTCTACGACGACATCCCCAAGGCGGTGGAGGACAGGCGCAACCTGAAGATCGCCATCCTCAGCCGCGAGCCCGACAACTATACCACCCGGCGTCTGGTCCAGGCGGCGGAAGCCCGCGACCACATGGTGGAAATCATCAACACCACCCGGTGTTACATGAACATCGCCTCGGCGGCGCCCGAGGTCCACCTGGACGGCCGTAAACTGATCGGCTTCGATGCCATCATCCCCCGCATCGGCGCCACGGTGACTTTCTATGGCATGGCGGTGGTGCGCCAGTTTGAAATGATGGGAGTCTATTGCCTCAATTCTTCCGCCGCCATCGGCTGTTCCCGGGACAAATTGTTCGCCCACCAGCTTTTCGCCCGCCACGGCATCGGCATGCCGGTCACCGGCTTTGCCCGTTCGCCCAAGGACACCGATGAGCTGATCAAGTTCGTCGGCGGCGCGCCGATGGTGATCAAGCTGTTGGAAGGCACCCAGGGCCGCGGCGTGGTACTGGCGGAGACCAAGAAGGCGGCGGAATCCGTGGTCGGCGCCTTTCAGGGGCTGAAGGCCAACATCCTGGTGCAGGAATTCATCAAGGAAGCGGGCGGCGCCGACATCCGCTGTTTCGTCATTGGCAGCCGCGTGGTGGCCGCCATGATGCGTCAGGCGGAGGAAGGGGAGTACCGCTCCAACCTGCACCGGGGCGGCAAGGCCAGCCGGATCAGGATCACCAAGGAAGAGCGCGCCACGGCGGTCAAGGCGGCCAGGGCCCTGGGTCTGAACGTCGCCGGCGTTGACCTTCTGCGCTCGGATACGGGGCCCAAGGTGCTGGAAGTCAATTCCTCGCCCGGCCTGGAAGGCATCGAAACCATCACCGGCAAGGATATCGCCGGCCTGATTATCGAACATGTGGAACGCCGGGTCCGCCACGTGCGCACCGACCAACGGAAAAAACGAAGCCGATAAATGGGTTTGGCGGGCGAAATCCCCCTTTCCGTCGTCCGATACGGCGGCGAATGACCGTCTGGAAAGATTGGGCCGACGTGGCTAGAATGGCTTTCTCGTAAAAAAAGGGGGAATACCCTTGTTCCGTTTCCCGCGTCCACGGATTTTGGTTCATTCGATCGCCGTTGTCCTCTTGGCTGGCGCCGTACAGGCAAAGGCCGCCGCCATACCGCCCAAGGAAGCCGAAGCCTTCATCAGCGGGCTGGCCAACCAAGCGGTGGCCACCCTGGCCGACAATACTCTAACGGTACAGGACCGGGAGGCCCGGCTGAGAAAGTTGCTGAAGAACGGCTTCGACATGAACGTCATCAGCCGGTATGTCGCCGGCCGCTACTGGCGGAAGATGACGGCGGGACAAAAGGCCGACTACCGGAACCTGTTCACCGAATGGACCCTGAAAAGCTATGCGTCGCGCCTGGGCGGATACGCCGACCAGAAATTCGAAATCGTCAAGACCATTGACACCGGCAAGAAGGATATCTTCGTCCGCACCCGGATCGTGGAACCGGGCAATCCCAAGGGCATCCGTTGCGACTGGCGGGTGCGCCCGTCCCGGGAAACGGGCCGGCCCATCGTCGTCGATGTGGTGGTCGAAGGCATCAGCATGCTGGTAACCCAGAAGGCCGAATTCGCCACCGTGCTGAAAAAGCGCGGTATCGACGGCCTGATTGAAATGCTTCGGGTGAGGGTATCCAAGTTTCAGGCTATTGCCAGCGGCTGAAGCCGGCGAAGGGGGTTTATAATTAGCGGCTGGAAAATGAAACCATGAACGTAAAAATCACGACAAGGCAGAGAATCCGGGCCGTTTTACTGGCCGCCCTTTTCTTCATGGGCGCTTCCGGATTGGTCGCGGGTTGGGCCGGTGGCGCGCGCGCCGACGCCTTCGCCGATGGCTATGCGGCCTATCAGCGCCTGGACTTCAAGGGCGCCATCAAGATTTGGCGGCCTCTGGCCGAAGCCGGCCACGCCCGCGCCCAGTTCAATATGGGCACCATGTATGACGAAGGCCGGGGGGTGGAACGGGATAACGCCAAGGCACGGGCATGGTGGCTCAAGGCGGCCCGGCAGGACCTGCCCGAAGCGCTGCACAACCTGGCCAGTTCATACCTGTTTCGCGATGGCGGCGATGCCGATCACGAAATGGCCGTCAAATGGATGACCCGGGCGGCGGAACTGGGTCTTGCCCGCTCCCAATATACCCTGGGCAAGATGCTGATGGCCGGCCATGGGGTACCCAAGGACGAAGCGGCGGGCCGGGCATGGATCGAAAAAGCTGCCATGCAGGGGGACCGCCGGGCCCAGTACAACATGGGCAAGCTGGCCCGCGACGGCACCGGCGGGCCCAAGGACATCAAGGCCGCGGCCCAATGGTTCCTCAAGGCCGCCCGGCAGGGCTACGCCAAGGCGCAAAACCATATCGGCGTCCGTTACGCCAAGGGCAACGGCATCGAACAGGACGACGAAAAGGCCTACTTCTGGCTGACCCTGGCTTCCGACCAGGGTCACCAACTGGCCAAGATCAACCGCCAGACCGTCATGGCCCGCGTCTCGCCGGCCAAGCTGGCCGAAATCGAAAGGCGCGCCCTGGCCTGGAAACCAGGCCAGCCTGAATAAGTGCCTGGAAACCAGGCCAGCCCGAATAAGCGCGGAATGGGGGCTCGGCTGTTAAAGATCGGCGCCCTGTTTTCGGTCCGGTTTCACGCCACTTTTCAGGTTAGGTCCTTGCCGGCGGTTTTCCGCTGAACCGGGCGGGCGTCCCCTCTATAGTAATCTCCGGCAAATGATCCCCCCGGGGGGAGACGAAGAGGGAGACACCCATGACCCAAGGCACGTCCGCGCCGCCGGAAGAAGAAGACGAAATCGCCCGCCACAACCGCAAGATGGCGAAGAAGAAGGCGGCCCGGGACAAGATCCTGGCCACCAAGACCATCGAAAAGGGCCTGCTCATCGTCCATACGGGCAAGGGCAAGGGCAAGTCCACCGCCGCCATGGGCCTGGCTATCCGCGCCATGGGCAACGGCATGCGGGTGGGCATCGTGCAGTTCGTCAAGGGCGTGTGGGAAACGGGCGAACGCAAGGTGCTGGACAAGTTCCCCGGCCTGGTCACCATCAAGGCCATGGGCGAGGGCTTCACCTGGGAAACCCAGGACCGCACCCGCGACATCGCGGCCGCCGCCAAGGCCTGGGCCATGGCCCGGGAGATGATCGCCGATCCGTCCTACGCCATGGTCATCCTGGACGAGTTGAACATCGTGCTGCGTTACGGCTACATTCCCCTGGAAGACGTGCTGGAAGGCCTTGCCGCCCGGCGCGATGGCCTGCATGTCGTGGTCACCGGGCGCAACGCCAAGGATGAGCTGATAGCCGCCGCCGACCTGGTGACCGAGATGACCCAGGTCAAGCACCCCTTCCGTTCCGGCGTCAAGGCCCAGGTGGGGGTGGAATTTTAGGAAACTCCGAAAAGGGAGGCCAAACCATGGCGGCCAGCGACCCTCTTCTGCAACCCTTCACCCTGCGGCACCTGACCCTGCGCAACCGGGTGATGAGCACCGCTCACGCGCCCGCCTATGTGGTCGACGGCATGCCCCGGGAACGCTACCGGCTCTATCACGAGGAAAAGGCCCGTGGCGGCATCGCCCTGACCATCTTCGGCGGCTCGTCCAACGTCGCCGCCGATTCACCGTCGGTCTTCGGCCAGATCAATATCGGCGCCGATGACGTCATCCCCCATTTCCAGGCCCTGGCCGACGGCGTTCATGCCCACGGCGCGGCGCTGATGTGCCAACTCACCCACATGGGCCGGCGCACCACCTGGAACGCCGGCGACTGGCTGACCACCATCGCCCCTTCACGGGTGCGCGAACCGGCCCACCGCTCCTTCCCCAAGGAAATGGACGCCGAAGACATCAACCGGGTGGTCAAGGCCTTCGGCCAGGCGGCTCGGCGCTGCAAGGAGGGCGGCCTGGACGGGTTGGAAATCCTCGCCCACGGCCATCTGGTCGATCAGTTCTGGTCCCCGGCGGTCAACAAGCGCACCGATGGCTATGGCGGCCCGCTCGGCAACCGCATGCGTTTCAGCCTGGAAGTGCTGGAAGAAATCCGCGCCCAGGTGGGGCCCGGTTATATCGTCGGCCTGCGCATGGCGACCACCGAGGACTTCAAGGGCGGGTTGACCCTGGACGCCGGCCTGGAAATCGCCCAGGCTCATGAGGCGACGGGCATGCTGGATTTCCTCAACCTCAACCACGGCCACATCGAAACCGATTACGCCCTGGCCCGGATGATGCCCGGCATGGCCTTCCCCCTGGCCCCCTGGCTGGAGGAAGTGGGCAGCTTCCGCCGCGAGTTGAAACTGCCGGTATTTCACGCCTGCCGCATCAACGACCTGGCGACGGCGCGCTACGCGGTGCGGGAAAACCTCATCGACATGGTCGCCATGACCCGGGCCCACATGGCCGATCCTCACATCGTTCGGAAACTGCAAGCCGGGGCCGAGGAAACCATCCGTCCCTGCGTCGGCGCCAGCTATTGCATCGACCGCATCTACGATGGGGGCGAGGCGCTGTGCCTCCACAACCCGGCGACCGGGCGGGAAGCGCACATTCCCCACGTCATCGAAAAATCACCTGGCCCGAAACGCAAGGTGGTGGTGGTCGGCGGCGGCCCCGCCGGGCTGGAGGCGGCCCGGGTATCGGCGGCGCGCGGCCACCATGTGGTGCTGTTCGAAGCCACCGGGCAACTGGGCGGGCAGGTGGTGCTGGCCGCCCGCGCCGCCTGGCGGGCCGACCTGATCGGCATCGCCCAGTGGCTGGAAAGTGAAGTCAACCGGTTGGGCGTGGAGGTCCGCTTCAATATCCTGGCCGGCGAAGATGAGGTGCGTAATGAAAACCCGGACGTGGTCGTCATCGCCACCGGGGGGCTGCCCGATATTGAATGGGTCGAGGGCAGTGAACATTGCGTCAGCGTCTGGGATATTTTGAGCGGTAGCGAGTCGGTGGGCGATAGCGTGCTGGTGTTCGACGGCAACGGCCAGCATCAGGCGCCGTCCTGCGCCGATTTCATCTCCGCCGGCGGGGCCCGGGTGGAACTGGTGACCCCCGATCGCATGGCGGCGGCGGAAATGGGCGGCATCAATTATCCCATTTACCTGCGAAACCTCTACAAGCAGGGCGTCACCCTGACCCCGGACCATGCCCTGGTCGCCGTCGCCCGCGCCGGCAACAAGCTGGAAGCCCGCCTGCGCAATCTTTACAGCGGGATCGAAGCCGTGCGCACGGTGGACCAGGTGGTGGTGGAACACGGCTCCCTGCCCCTGGACGGCCTGTTTCATGACCTGAAGGCATCGGCCGTCAACGGCGGCGAGACGGACCTGGACGCCCTGGTGCAAAACCGGCCGCAAAACCGGGTCCGCAATCCCGCGGGCGCCTTTCAACTGTTCCGGGTCGGCGACGCCGTATCCAGCCGCAATATCCACGCCGCCATCTACGATTCCCTGCGCATCTGCAAGGACCTCTGACCAATCCTCGCGGCGGCATCTCCTTTCCACCGACAAAGGGGGGTAAGAAATGCTAAGCTTTCGCCCTCGCCGATTCGGAGAACCCCGCCCATGAAAAGAGCCGTTTTCCTGCTTCTGGTCCTGCCCTTTCTTGTCGCCGGCTGCACCCGGCCGGCGCCCTCCCGGGACGATACGGTCGGCCTGCTGGACAAGGCCCTGTGGACGGTGGAAACCTTCAAGAAGCGGCCCGAAACGGCCATGGAAACCTTCCGCCGGGCCCTTGAGGACGCCCAAGGGGTGGCCATCTTTCCCGGTCTCATCAAGGCCGGCTTTTTCCTCGGCGCCGAAGGAGGCAACGGCGTGATGCTGGCCCGCAACGCCGACGGCACCTGGGGGTATCCCGGCTTCTACAGCCTGGGCGCCGCCAGCATCGGTTTTCAATTCGGCGGCCAGGTGTCGGAAGTCATCCTGGTTTTGCGTTCCCGGGGCGCCGTCGAGGCATTGGTGGAACACCAGGGCAAGCTGGGCGCCGGTGTGGAATTGGCCGCCGGCACCGTCGGCGCCGGGCTGGAAGCGGCGGTGACCTCGAACCTGGGCGCCGACATCCTGGTCTTTTCCCAGGCCGCCGGCCTGTACGGCGGCGCTTCCCTTGAAGGCGCGGTGTTGGCCAAGCGGGTGGACATGAACGAAGCCCATTACGGCAAGGGCGCCACGCCCCGGGCTATCGTATTGGAGGGAAAGTTCACCTCGCCGGCGGCGGACGACCTGAGGGCCGCCCTTGCCGCCCCCTGATAGACGGACTCGCGGTTTGGGCGCGGCCGGGCGACCCTGGCCTCACCCGTCGGCGGGGCCAAGGCCCTCATGCCGAGCGAAGTCGAAGCACGATGCCGGGATAAGGCATGAAGAATATTGATTTACCGTGCAAGGCCTTCATGCTTCAGGGCACGGGCTCGGACGTCGGCAAGTCCCTGCTGGCCGCCGGCCTGTGCCGTGCCTACGCGCGGCGCGGCCTCCGCGTCCGTCCTTTCAAGCCGCAGAACATGTCCAACAACGCCGCCGTCACGGCCGACGGCGGCGAAATCGGCCGCGCCCAGGCATTGCAGGCCGTGGCCGCCGGCGTTCCGCCCACCGTTCACATGAACCCGGTGCTGCTCAAGCCGACCACCGACGTCGGCGCCCAGGTGGTGGTCCAGGGCCGGGCCACGGGCAACGCTTCGGCCGGCGACTACCATCAACTGAAAAAGGACCTCCTGCCCCGGGTGCTGGAAAGTTTCGCCATTATCGGCGAAGGGGCCGGCCTGGTGATCGTCGAAGGAGCGGGAAGCGCCGCGGAAGTGAATTTGCGGCAATCGGATATCGCCAACATGGGCTTCGCCACCGCCGCCTCCGTGCCCGTGGTGTTGGTCGGCGACATCGACCGGGGCGGGGTCATCGCTTCCATCGTCGGCACCCACGCCCTGATCAGCGAATCCGAACGGGACCTGACCAAGGGCTACATCATCAACAAGTTCCGCGGTGATCCGTCGCTGTTTGCCGGCGCCATCGATCTGATGCATGAAAAGACCGGGCTCGCCTGTTTCGGCATGGTGCCCTTCTTCCCCGACGCCCGTCACCTGCCCAAGGAAGACGCCCTATCGCTGGATAATGATCCGCCCAGGGACAAGGGCGGCGGCATCAAGATCGCCGTGCCCCGCCTGGGCCGCATCGCCAACTTCGATGACCTGGACCCCCTGACCGGCGAAGGCGACGTCACCGTGGTGGTGGTGGAAGCGGGCGATCCCCTGCCCGGCGACGCCGACCTGGTGCTGATCCCCGGCTCCAAGGCCACCCTTGCCGACCTGGCCCTGTTCCGCCGCCAAGGCTGGGACGTGGACTTGGAGGCCCACGTACGCCGGGGCGGCTGGGTGGTCGGGCTTTGCGCCGGCTACCAGATGCTGGGCCGGCGGCTGTCCGACCCGGACGGCGCCGAAGGGCCGCCCGGTGAAGCGCCGGGCCTGGGCTTGCTCGACGTGGAAACGGTGATCACCGGCGGCAAGACCCTGGAATTGGTGCAAGGGGCGGGCGCCGGCTCGGGCATCCCGGTCACCGGCTATGAAATGCACACCGGGAAAACGGTCGGCCCCGGCCGGGCCCGGCCGTGGCTGACCCTGGCCGACGGCCACCGGCCAGGGCGTGGGGAAGGGGCCTG
>JAJRSS010000320.1 GCA_024278615.1 Alphaproteobacteria bacterium | reverse complement strand
TCAAGGCTGAAGCCATAAAACATAGCTTCCTGTTCCACCAGCCGTTCGCCCATCATTGCCCTAACTCCCAAAACAATCCTAATGAATTGAATCAGGACAGCGAGACAATCACAAGCAAGAGTTTTTCAACAAAATCGACCCATCTCGGAAGTTCCCGTGGGTTTAGCTCGTTTTCTTCCATAATTGACGCAGCACGGCGGAAAGCATGATTACCAAGGCAGATGGATAGGATCATCTATGTTTGTAGAACGTTACTCCCAGGCCGAGGAGCGTCTGAACGCCGCCACTCATGCCTTCGGCGTGGCACTCGCTGCGGTAGGGCTGGTTTTTCTGGTCATTCACGCCGAAAACGATGGGCGTTATGGCAGTTTGGCCGCAGTCATCGTCTACGGGGCCGCGCTGGTGCTGTTGTTTCTGTTTTCTGCTCTGCATCACGCTGTTATGCACCCCCGGATCAAGCAGTTCCTCCTCGCACTCGATCACTGTGGAATCTATCTGCTCATCGCCGGGACCTACACACCGTTCTGCCTTCTCATGCCACCCGGACAGGAATGGGTTTTGTTGACGATCATCTGGAGTCTTGCCATGGGGGGCATCGCTATTCAGTTGGCTGCGTTCCTTACCCGGCGTAGTGACGCATACGAGCGATTCGCCTTCATCTTCTATCTGGCCATGGGATGGATACCCATTCTGTGGGCCAGCGAGGAAGTATCCGAAGCATTGATGCCGCTGGGTCTCGCACTCCTGGTCGCCGGTGGAATCGCCTTCAGTGTCGGCATCGTCTTCTATCTGTGGAAGCGGTTGCCGTACAGTCATGCCGTATGGCACCTATTCGTCGTCGCTGGCACCGCCTTTCACTACTTTTCCATTTTTTACTATGTGGTTCCGAAAGCGGCTTGAGGGCGTTTGGTCGAATGCGGCTATTTTCTGCCGTTTCTGAAGCCTCCCGATTGTGACCGCAGCTGGGGGATAAACGGACCTCATTTAGGGTCAGTGAAAACGGCGGTTGTTGACCTATTCTGTTGTAAAACTCTGACTGCGGTGACCCCAGCGCAACGATGGAATCAAAACCGTCTCGGCCACGAATCATTCTTGCCCAAAGGGACCATCGAACGAATCAATCTTGCGTCCCAACGGTCCGAAAATAGTTTTTCAACAAAATCGACCGACAGCGGACGGTGACCGTCGTGCCGGCATTGGGGGCGCTTTCCAACTCCAGGGTGCCGCCGTGGGCCTCGGCCAATCCCTTGGTCAGCGGCAGGCCAAGCCCTGTCCCCTTGTGCGCAATGGCGGCATCGCCGGGCACCTGACCGAAGGGCTCCAGGGCCCGGGCGATCCCTTCCTCATCCATCCCGATGCCGGTATCGGTGATCACGATATTCATATACCCGTTTGCGTCTAGGCCGGCGTTTACCGTCACCTCGCCATCCTCGGGAGTGAACTTGACCGCGTTGGAAAGAAGATTGACCAGTATTTGTTTGATCCGCCGCTTATCGGCGGCAATCAGGGGAGTATCCCCGCTGACCATGTTTACCAGCCGCACCCGGCGATACTCGGCCTGCCGCCCCACCATTCGCAGCGCCACCCCGGTAAGCGTGGCCAGCCCCACCGGCTCAGCATCCAACTCGATCTTTTCAGCTTCAATGGTGGAAAGGTCGAGAATATCGTTGATAATCGCCAACAGGAATTTACCCGATTCGTTAATATCGACAATGTACTCCTTGTATTTTTCATTGCACAGGGGACCGTAGATTTCGTTCCGCGTCATTTCCGAAAACCCGATGATAGCGTTCAAAGGGGTACGAAGCTCGTGGCTCATGTTGGCCAGAAATTCGGAGTTGGCGCGGCTGGCGGACTCCGCGCATTCCGTCGCCACCCGCAAGTCCTTTTCGATCATTTTGTGCGCATCCACATAGGGTTTGATTACCCAAACGTAGATAAGTGGCGAACCAAGAAAGACCAGTAATGCAGAATCAACCAGCACCCCAGTGCCGCCTTGAAAGTTAGGCGGAACCATCAAAAAGGCGACCATGATCAGGCCTTCAACGAGAAAGACAATGATAGTGATCTTCAAAACGACTTGGATGGGGTTCATGACTGCCTGACCGATCCAGGAATGAAACCAACTCCAACCAATACGTTGCGGTGTCACTGATTTCTTGACATTGGCCCGATTATAAAATGTTCCGCCTAAAACAAGGTAAACGCGGGCGCACTGGACCTTAACAAAACCACTACTATGTCCGCCTTGGGATTTTCCAGGCCTCAGGTTTTCCCTCCAGCCCAGCCGGTTTGCGGGCCATAAGGGGCTATTGCTAACATGTGATGGCAAAATTGGCCCGCCTTATTACGGAAGCGGTTTCCGCCCAGAGAAGGCGTGTTCAACATCAAGGGAATCGAGCAAGGCACCAGTAGCGGTCGATATTAACTCAACGAGGAAAGCGGATTGGAATGGCCGTTGAGCGGACCCCGTTTTTTGTGCCCATGCATAGGCATCCAGTGCGTCGATAGCAGAACTCCCCGTTCAAGTTCCGGCCAATTGATTGATTCTCCCGGCGGCGATCGCGGCCATGAAAACGCATACGGAAAAAACGGTAAATCCCAACCCCATGGTTCTGTTTTTCGGGGCGGTCAGGGCGGGTTGGCCGGCCGCCTTTCGGCGTGACAAGGAGGCGGTAAATCAAATTTCCCGGGCGCCGAAAGAGGGGCGCGGCGAGATGTCCCTTGGGATCAATGGCCGTGGGTCAGTTGCCCGGTGATCGAGGCATCCAATGATCGCGAAACGCCGGTTTCACTATCCAGAGTCAGGGACTTCGTCCGGAGCAGCCGCAGCGCGTTGACGACGACGAGCAGCGACGCCCCGACATCGGCCGCGATGGCGCCCCACAGCGTCGCCAGCCCGGCGAAGGTGAGGACAACGAAGATGGCCTTGACCCCAAGCGCGAAGACGATGTTCTGGCGGATGATGGCGAGCGTGCGCCGCGAGTGGCCGATCAGCCAGGGAACTTTCGCGAGGTCGTCGGTCATCAGCGCGATGTCGGCGGTTTCGATCGCCGCGTCGCTGCCCATGGCGCCCATGGCGATGCCGAAGCTGGCCCGCGCCATGGCCGGCGCGTCGTTCACGCCATCCCCGATCATGGCGACCGTCCCATAGGTTGAGATCAATTCCTCCACCGCCGCCACCTTGTCCTCGGGAAGAAGCTCGGACCGGACCTCGCTGATACCCACGTCCCGCGCGATGGCCTCGGCGGTGGCCCGGTTGTCGCCGGTCAACATGACGATGTGTTCAATTCCCATTTTCCGCAGTTCCGCGACCACGCCGGCGGCCTCGGGCCGCACCGCGTCGGCGACGGCGATCAGCCCGCAGACGTGGGTGTCGTTGCCGATGACCACCACCGTTCGCCCGTCCCGTTCCAGGGCCTCGGCCCGCGCGCTCATTTCCGGCGTCTCCTGGTTGCGTTCCAGCAGGTACCGGTGGGATCCCAGCCAATAGGTCTTTCCCTTGAAAAGGCCGCTCAGCCCCTTGCCCTGAAGGGCCTGGACGTCTTCCGCCGGCGCCGCGGAAATGCCCCGTTTGGCCGCGTGGGTCACGATCGCCCTGGCCAGCGGGTGGCCGCTTCGCGCCTCAAGGGCCGCCGCCCGCTCCAGAAGCTCGTCTTCCGTATGGCCGTTCAGCGGCACCATATCGACAACCACCGGCTTGCCCCGGGTAAGGGTGCCGGTCTTGTCCATGGTGATCCCCTTAAGCCGGGCGGGAAGCTCAATGTAGGCGCCGCCCTTGATCAGCACCCCCTGGCGGGCCGAGGAGGCAAGGGCGGCGACAATACTGACCGGAGTCGAAATCACCAGGGCGCAGGGACAGGCGATGACCAGCAGCACCAGGGCGCGGTAGAACCAGTCATCCCAGGCGCCGCCAAAGAGCAGCGGCGGCAGCACGAAAATGGCGATGGCGAGAACGATCACCGCCGGGGTGTAGATGCGGGCGAATTTTTCCACCCACTGTTCCGCCTTGGCGCGGCGGCTGTGGGCCTCGTCCACCATCCGGATGATTCGGGCAAGGGTCGTATCCGAGGCCTCCCTGGTGCTGACAATCTCGATTGCCCCGTCGCCGTTGATGGTGCCGGCGAACACCTTGTCGCCCGGCTCCTTGGCGATGGGAACGCTTTCGCCGGTTATGGGGGCCTGGTTGATCGCGCTGGCGCCGGCGGCGACCTGGCCATCCAGGGGAATTCTTTCGCCGGGCTTGACGATGAAACGGCACCCGACCGGCGCTTCGGCGGCGGGCGCCATCCGCTCCTCGCCCGATTCCAGTTTTAACCGCACGGTCGGCGGTGCCAGGTCCAGAAGCTCGGCGATGGCGCGCCGGGCGCGGCCCACGCTCCAGCTTTCCAAAAGCAGCGAGAGCGCGAACAGGAAGGTCACGGTCGCCGCCTCGAACCATTCCCCGATGCCGATCGCGCCACTGACGGCGATGACCATAAGCAGGTTCATGTCCGGGCTCAGCCTTCGCGCCGCGTACCAGCCCTTGACAACGACATAGCGCCCGCCAAACGCAATCGCCAACCCATAGGCGAGCATCTCGGGGAGGGGAATCGGCTGCCCATCGTGTCCACTGAAGAGCTTCAGGGTTTCCCCCAGTCCGCCGGCGAGCCAGGCATGCAAGGCCAACCCGGCAAGCACCGAAAGGCCGCTGAGCAGGGTCAGCAAGGCCTGGAAGCGGCGCTGCCGGTCGTCCCGGCCGCCAGCCTTTTCTTCCTGTCCACGCCATTCCACGGCGGTCATGCCGGTTCGGCGGACGGCCTCGCGGATGTCCTCCGCCGATACCTTTTCGGCTTCCTTCAGCACCATCATGCGGCCGTTCAGGACATCGAAGGCGAGCCGGTCCTCGCCGCCGACCAGCGGCCCTACTTCGCGCTTGAGGATCGCCACCTCCTCGGCACAGTCCAGGCCCTGGACCCTGAAAGCGAGGCGATAAGAGCGCCGTGGGGAATCGGCCGCCGGGTCCGCGGAGGCGCGATCCGCGGTACCGCAAGAGGCGCAGGAACGCTCGGGGTTGTTCGCGGCTTCGCCGGCCGGTGGGTGTCGTGTGGTCATGGCGCTGGCTTGATCCTTGGATTCATGGGGGATGCGGTTGAAAGGGCGGTTAATAAAAAAGGGCGGTTAATAAAAAAGGGCGGTTA
>JAJRSS010000319.1 GCA_024278615.1 Alphaproteobacteria bacterium | reverse complement strand
CACGGCGCAAATGGTGGCCGACTATATTGCCGGGATGACCGACCGCTTCGCCCTGGATGAACACCGCCACCTGTTCGATTTGCAGGGGCGGTCATCCTGACTCCCGTGCCGAAACCCGAATCAGAGCCCATGAACGATTCCGTCAACATCTTTCAGGAATACCGCCACCGGATCATCGCCGCGGTCGAAGCCGCCGCCGCCGCCGGCGCCCTGCCGGCGGGGCTGGACACGTCGCGCGTATCCGTCGAACCGCCCAGGGAAGCCGCCCATGGCGACATCACCACCAACGCCGCCATGGTGCTGGCCAAGCCGGCGGGAATGAAACCCCGGGACCTGGCGGTAGTGCTGGCCGAACGGCTGGCGGCGCTGGATACGGTCGCCGGCGTGGATATCGCCGGGCCCGGCTTCGTCAACCTGCGCCTGAAGCAATCGGTGCTCTACGCGCAACTGGTTCAGGTATTGAAGGCCGGGCCGGCCTATGGCGATACGACCCTCGGCGCGGGTGCGCCGGTGAACGTGGAATACGTTTCCACCAATCCCACCGGTCCCCTGCACGTGGGCCACGGCCGCGGCGCCGTGGTTGGCGACGCCCTGGCCGGGCTGCTGGAAAAGGCTGGATACGCGGTCACCCGGGAATACTACATTAATGACGCCGGCGCCCAGGTGGATGCCCTGGCGTGGTCGGTTGGGTTTCGATATTTGCAGGCGCTTGGAGAGAAAATCAGCGAGGAAACGTTCGAAGGTTCGTGCCCGCAAGGGCAGTTGCAATATCGGGGAGAATACCTGATTCCCGTAGGCCGAGCACTTATGGAAAAGTTTGGGGACTCACTGGCGATAAAGGATGAGGATGGCGCCTTTGAGCTTCCGGCTATTGATGAATGGCTTCCAAAAGTCCGTGAATTCGCCATCGACGCCATGATGGACTTGATCCGCGAAGACCTGGCGGCCCTCGGCGTGCGCCAATCGGTGTTCAGTTCGGAACGGCAACTGGCCGGCCGGGGGGCGGTCGAGGAAGCGCTTGAATTCCTGAAGGAGCGCGGCCTGATCTACCAAGGCATCCTGGAGCCGCCCAAGGGCAAGACCCCGGACGACTGGGAGCCCCGCGAGCAGACCCTGTTCCGCGCCACCCGCTTCGGCGACGACGTGGACCGGCCAGTGCGCAAATCTGATGGTTCGTGGACTTACTTCGCCACCGACATGGCCTATCACCTGGACAAGTACCGGCGTGGGTTCAAGATCATGATCAACGTCTGGGGCGCCGATCACGGCGGCTACGTCAAACGCATGCGGGCGGCGGTCAAGGCGTTGACGGGCGGCGAAGGCGAACTGGACGTCAAGCTGTGCCAGATGGTCAACTTGACCGACGACGGCAAGCCGGTGAAAATGTCGAAACGAGCCGGTACTTTCGTCACCCTTCGCGATGTGATCGACAAGGTGGGCAAGGATGTGGTGCGGTTCATCATGCTGACCCGCAAGAACGACGCCCACCTGGATTTCGACCTGACCCAGGCCCAGGAACAGTCCCGCGACAATCCGGTGTTCTATGTTCAATACGCCCATGCCCGCTGCCGTTCCGTCCTGCGCCACGCGGCGGAAGAATTCACCTCCGAAGAACTTGCGCCGCGCTCTTTGGCGCGAGCGAAGCTCGGACGCCTGGCCGACCCGGCCGAAATCGAGCTGATCAGGACCATGGCCCAGTGGCCGCGCATGGTGGAAGGCGCAGCCCTCGCCCATGAACCTCACCGCATCGCCTATTACCTTCAGGAATTCGCCGGCCGGTTTCACGCCCTTTGGAACATGGGCAAGGATAACGCCAGCCTGCGCTTCATCGCCACCAATGACCGGGAACTTTCGCTCGCCCGGTTGGCGCTGGTGCAGGGGGTGGCTTTCGTTATCGCATCGGGCCTCAAGGTGTTCGACGTCGAACCGGTGGAGGAACTGCGCTGATGTCGGAAGCCGGTTACCGGGACGAGAAGGAGAGGGAGGCTCCCCAGGAAGGGTATTTCGGGCCTCTTCCCAGGCCCCGCAAAACAGGCGGCTTGAACTTGAAACTTTTATTCCTGTTGATCGCCGGCGCGGTGGCCGCCGTGGCTGTCGCCTGGTTCGCCCTGTCCGACCGGCACACGGTCGATCCCAATGCCAACGTGCCCATCATCCGCGCCGACTTCGGCCCGGTAAAGGTGCGACCCGCCAGCCCGGGCGGCATGACCGTGCCCGACCGGGACAAGCTGGTTTACGACCGCATGAAGGGTGACGGCGAAAGGCCGGTTGTCGAGCGGTTGCTGCCGCCGTCTGAAGTCCCGCTGCCGCCCCCGGCGCCGACCCGGGACCCTGGTCCCACCCCTGGTCCTATCCTTGGTCCTACCCCTACCCCTGGTCCCACCGGCGACATTCCGGTGGTGGTGCCGGAAGAAGAGCCCCGGCCGTCTCCGCCGCCGGTAGCGGAAGAGGTCATCGTTTTGAAGAAAGTGGAACCGGTAAAATCGCCGCCGGTGAAACCCAAGGCGCCGGCGCCGGCCAAGGAAGAAGCGGCGGCAGTGAAACTGACCCCCATCCTGGTTCCCTCGCCGGTGCCTCAAGGCGTTAAAAAGGGCGCCGGCGGAAGCTATCTCATACAACTGGCGGCGGCCCGGTCCGACAAGCTGGCGAGAGACGAATGGAAGCGCCTGCAAGCCAAATACGGCGATATCCTTGGCCAATTTACAGCCACCGTCACGCGGGTTGATCTGGGCGCCGAGAAGGGAATTTTTTATCGCTTGCGCACCGGACCTGTCGCCACCAAAGCCAAAGCCAAGTCTATTTGCGCCACCCTGATCAAGCGAAAGGCCCGGTGCTTGGTGATCAAGCCTAAAGGGTGATGGGAAGCGGTCCATGAAGTCCATGATCCTCGGCTGTTCCGGTCCCCTATTGACCAGTGCCGAACGGCGGTTTTTTCAGGCCCAAAACCCGGCCGGGTTCATCCTTTTTGCCCGCAATTGCCGGGATGTGGATCAGGTGCGGGCGTTGGTTCGCAGCCTGCGGGACTGCATCGGGCGGCAGGACGCGCCGGTACTTATCGATCAGGAAGGGGGACGCGTGGCCCGATTGAAACCGCCCCATTGGCGGCAACATCCGGCGCCGGCGCGGTTTCATGCCCTGGCCCGCGGGGACATGGACCTGGCGGTGGAAGCGGTGCGGCTGAACGCCCGGCTGATCGCCGCCGACCTGACGGACCTTGGCGTCACCGTCAATTGCGTGCCGGTGCTGGATGTCCCCCAACCGGGCGCCGACCCCGCCATCGGCGACCGTGCCGCCGGTCAAACACCAGCCATGGCCGCCGGCTTGGGCGAGGCGGTATGCCAAGCCATGCTGGCCGGCGGCGTATTGCCGGTGATCAAGCACATTCCCGGCCAGGGCCGGGCCAATGTGGATTCCCACAAGGCCCTGCCGGTGGTGGATACGCCCCTGGAAGAGCTGGAGGCGGTGGACTTCGCCCCCTTCCGGGCGCTCAATGCCATGCCCTGGGCGATGACCGCCCATGTGGTTTACCGGGCGGTGGATGAAGCCGCCCCGGCGACCACTTCGGCGGTGGCGATCGAACGGATCATTCGCGGCGTCATCGGTTTCGACGGGGTGCTGGTCAGCGACGACCTTTCCATGCAAGCCTTGCGCGGCGGCCTGGGCCAACGGGCCGGTGACGCCCTGGCGGCTGGATGCGACATCGCCCTGCACTGCAATGGCAGGATGGCGGAGATGGAGCAAGTCGCCGAAGCCGCCGGCGAAATGGATGCACGCTCCCTGGCCCGCCTGGAAAAAGGAAACGCCATGATACGCCACCCGGAACCCCTTGACCGGCCGGCCGCCTGGGCTCGCCTGGAGGAATTGCTGGCCGTTACAGGGGAGACCCCATGAGCCTGGACCAAATCCTTTTCACCGCCTCCATTTGGGTGCTGCCGGTGATGCTGGCGGTGACCCTGCACGAGGCGGCGCACGGCTGGGCCGCCTGGCGGCTGGGGGACGATACGGCCAAGCGCCTGGGCCGGGTCACCTTCAATCCGCTGAAGCACATCGATCCCTTCGGCACGGTGCTGTTGCCGGCGATGCTGCTGTTCCTGTCCGGCGGGCGCATGATGTTCGGTTTCGCCAAGCCGGTGCCGGTGAACTTCGGCCGGCTGCGGCGGCCCCGGCGGGACATGATCCTGGTCGCCGCCGCCGGCCCGGGGACGAATCTCGCCATCGCCTTCCTGTCGGCGCTGTTGCTTCACGCCATATCCGTTCTTTCCGGCGACCTGCGGATGTGGCTGGGCTATAACCTGTTCAATTCCGTTTGGATCAATGTTCTTCTCTGTATTTTCAATATGTTACCCATCCCACCCCTGGACGGTGGCCGGGTCGCCGTGGGGCTTTTGCCCCGGCCCCTGGCAATGCGGCTGGCGCGGCTTGAAAGGACGGGCATAATGATCATTCTGATCGCCATATTCGTCCTGCCGTGGGTGGGCGGCAAACTGGGCGTGGACCTGAACATTTTCCATTGGCTGGTGGTGCAGCCGGCGGAGTTTCTGAGCAAGGTGATTTTCATGCTTACCGGGCACCAATGAGGCGTTGATGGATCAAACGGAACAACCGGACCAGACGGAACAGGCAGACCCGGCAGACTTGGCAGGCCCGGCGGTCCAACCCGGCGAAGGGTGGGACGAAAAGGAAATGCCCGCTGCTTCCGCCTTCCAGGTTGACGTGGATGGCTACGAAGGACCCATCGATGTCCTGTTGACCCTGGCCCGGGAACAGAAGGTCGACCTGGCGCAAATTTCCATCGTCCAGTTGGCCGACCAGTATCTGGAATTCGTCGCCCGGGCCAGCAAGGTGAACCTGGAACTGGCCGCCGACTATCTGGTCATGGCGGCCTGGCTCGCCTACCTCAAATCCCGGCTTTTGCTGCCCGACCTGGACAAGGAGGAAGAACCCACCGGCGAGGAAATGGCCGCCGCCCTGGCCTTCCAGTTGCGGCGCCTGGAAGCCATGCAAAAATCAGGTGCCCAGTTGATCGCCCGCAACCGCCTGGGACGGGATTTCTTCGCCCGGGGGGCGCCGGAAAAACAAATCACGAATATCATCAAGGTCACCACGCTCAGTTTGTATGACCTGCTCAAGGCCTATGGCGATCTGTCCCGGCGGGGAGAAGAAGGCACCTTGCATATTGAACCGTGGAACCTCTACACGGTGGAGGAGGCGCTGGTCCGCTTGCGCAGCCTGCTGGGTGGCACGCCGGATTGGGAAAGCCTGTGGCGCTTCCTGCCCGGCGGTCTTCGCCAGGGGTTCGCCGCCCGTTCGGCCCTGGCCGCCACGTTCACCGCCAGCCTGGAAATGGTCCGCGAAGGCAAGCTGGTGATAAGGCAAACGGGAACCTTCGGCCCTATTTACTTACGCGCCGCCAACAAAAAAACGCCAGTTTCCGGAGTACCCGCCCATGAGTGAAATCGATCCCCACCATCTGGCCCTGGCCGAGGCTATCCTGTTCGCCTCGTCCGAGCCCACCGGCGAAAAGGCCCTGGCCAACCGGCTGCCCGAGGGTGTCGATGTCAAGGCGCTGCTGGAGGAACTCCGCGGCCATTACGCCGGGCGTGGAGTGAACCTGGTGCGGGCCGGTAAAACCTGGTCCTTCCGCACCAATCCGGAAATCGCCGCCCAACTGGTCAAGGAAACCAAGGTCGCCCGCCGGCTGGGCCGCGCCACGGTGGAGGTGCTGGCCATCGTCGCCTATCACCAGCCGGTGACCCGGGCCGAGATCGAGGAAATACGGGGCGTCAGCCTTAGCAGCGGGACCATGGAAACCCTGCTTGAGGAAGGGTGGATCAAGCCCCGGGGGCGCCGGCGCACCCCCGGCCGGCCAATGACCTGGGGCACCACGGATACCTTCCTGGACAATTTCGGCCTTGAGGATATAGGCGAACTGCCCGGTGTCGCCGATCTCAAGGCGGCGGGGCTTCTCAATTCAGGACCGGCCATCGAAACCTACCGGGTGACCGGCACGGTGGCGGATGCCGTCAAACCGGCGGAAGAGGGGGAGGATACGGGAGAAAACGCCGAAGAAGGCACCGTGGTTTCCATCCTTGCCGACGGGGGCGCCGTGGCTCCCCTATCTTCCGAGGAAGAGCCTTCCGAAGAAGAGGGACCGGAACAGGCGCGGGAGGACGCAGGCGCCGACCCCTGGCCGCGGCCGGAAACGGGGCCCCATACGGCGGCCGGATAATTCCTCGCGGGAAAGGGAGCCCCGCTTCCAGCGAAAAGTGGGGTATTTGGCCACTTTCACCGTTTTTCCCGACCGTTTCAGGTGACATTGCCCCGGCAGGGGCTTTCTGCCATTATCCGCCCTCCGAATTCCCAGTTACCAGGTAATAAGTGAGAGATAAAAAATGGCATTAGGTCCATGGCAACTCATAATAATTCTTGTCATTGTTCTTGTCCTGTTTGGTGGCCGAGGCAAGATATCCGCTCTGATGGGTGATTTTGGCAAGGGCCTGAAATCCTTCAAGAAAGGCATGAAGGACGAAGAGTCGGTCACCGAGGAACCCCCCAAGGCCATCGATTCCGAACAACCTCCCGTCGCCGAAGCTCCGCCGAAAAAAGACGAGGCGGCGAACGGTTGATCGGGTTGATATGGGAAGCGGCCTTCCGGGCCGGCCCGCTTCCGGGAGCATGTAGCCGCCATGTTTGACATCGGCTGGCAGGAACTTTTCATTGTCGCCATCATCGGAATCCTGGTCATCGGTCCCAAGGACCTGCCCAAGGCCATCCGCGCGGTGACCTTTTACCTGCGCAAGGCCCGGGGGCTGGCGCGGGAGTTCCAGAGCGGCCTGGATGACGTGGTTCGCGAGGCGGAACTGGATGACTTAAAAAAGCAGATGGATAAAGCCACTGAATTCGATATCGCCGGCGAGATTGAAAATACCCTCGATCCCGGCGGAGAGATCGCCAAGGACGTAACGGAGATGGAGGTCGACCTGAAAAGCGTCGCCGGCCCGGATTCGGGACCGGCGGATTCGGGACTAATCGAATCCTTTGAAGGGGAAGCCGCCGAACCGGAGGAAGACCACATCACCGGACCGGCCCCATCCGCCGACCCGGCCGAGAAGCTTGACCAAACGCCGGAACCGGCCTCGAAGCGGGGCGGATAACCAGCCGTGGCCGAAAAAGATATCGACGAAGGCAAGGCGCCGCTGCTGGAACACCTGATCGAACTGCGCCAAAGGCTGCTCAATTCGGCCATTTCGATCGTTATCCTGTTTTTCATCTGCTACTACTTTTCCGCCGACCTCTATAGTTTTCTGGTCCGTCCCCTGGCTGACGTCCTGGAGGGAATGGGCGGCCAGCGGCGGTTGATCTTCACCGCGCTGCACGAAGCCTTCTTCACCTACATCAAGGTTGCGTTCTTCGCCGCCATCTTCCTGGCCTTCCCCTTCATCTCCATTCAGATGTGGATGTTTATCGCGCCGGGGCTGTACAAGAACGAAAAGAGGGCCTTCCTGCCTTTCCTTATCGCCACTCCCATCCTGTTTTTCATGGGCGGGGCGCTGGTCTATTACTTCATCTTTCCCCTGGCGTGGAAATTCTTCCTCAGCTTTGAATCCATGGGCGGCGCCGGTGGCCTTCCCATCCAACTGGAAGCCAAGGTGGACCAATACCTGTCCTTGGTCATGCGGCTGATTTTCGCCTTCGGCCTGAGCTTCGAATTGCCGGTGGTGCTGACCCTGCTTGCCCGGGTCGGCATGGTGACCTCCAAGGGGCTGAAGGAAAAACGCAAATACGCCATCGTGCTGGCTTTCATCGCCGCCGCCGTGTTGACGCCGCCCGACGTGATCAGCCAGATCGGCCTCGCTTTGCCGACCATGATTTTGTATGAAATCTCCATCATCTCGGTCCGCTTTGTGGAACGAAACCGGGCCGAGGACGAAGACGAAGACGAAGACGAAGAAACCGGCAAGGAAGAAACGGCGTCCACCTGACCGGTGATTACGCCAGGAGCTAGGCCGCCCCATGTTTGACATCAAGTGGATCGGGGAAAACCCGGAAGCCTTCGACAAGGGACTTGCCCGGCGGGGATTGGAACCGGCGTCGGCGCGTCTGCTTGAACTGGACGCCGCCCGGCGGCGGGCCTTGTCCCAGGCCCAGGAAATCCAGACGGCGCGCAACAAGGCGGCCAAGGAAATCGGCGTTCTCAAGTCCAAGGGCGAAGACGCATCCCACCTGATCGACGAAGTTTCCAAATCCAAACAGGCGCAAGCGGCGGCCGAGGAAAAGGCCCGCGGCCTGACCGGCGACCTGGACGCGGCGCTCGCCGAACTGCCCAACCTTCCCGCCGGCGACGTCCCCGACGGTGCCGACGAATCGGACAACCGGGAGGAACGGCGCGTCGGCGACATCCCTTCTTTCGACTTCGCGCCCAAGGAACATTTCGACATCGGCGAAGGCCTGGGCCTGATGGATTTCGACCGCGCCGTGCGCATGTCGGGCGCCCGTTTCGTCGTCCTGACCGGCGCCCTGGCCCGCATGGAGCGCGCCCTGGCCGCCTTCATGCTGGACAGCCACACCACCAAATCCGGCTACACAGAAGTAAATCCACCGGCCCTGGTTAACAAAAAAACTCTGTTCGGTACCGGCCAGTTGCCCAAATTCGGCGATGACTTATTTGAGACTTCCAGAGCAAGTATCGAACATATTCGGTCAATGGATAAGGATTAATTAGAACGTTATACCGAAAGTCTCGGAAAGGATATTGAATCGGAATTACGCGAGCTAATTGTCCCGCTTATAAATGCAGAAAAATTCACTGATCCCAGTACATTCTTGTCAAGTATCTCGCCAATATTGGATTTTTTTGCCAAAGAACGATGGGAGGAAATTTCTCGAGAGCAATTGTGGCTTATCCCCACCGCCGAGGTGCCGCTGACCAACCTGGTTGCCGGCGAGATCGTCGACGAGGAATCGCTGCCCCGCCGCTATACCGCCATGACCTGGTGTTTCCGTTCCGAGGCCGGGTCGGCGGGCAAGGATACCCGGGGCATGATCCGCCTGCACCAGTTCTCCAAGGTGGAACTGGTCAGCATCACCACGCCGGGCACGTCTGAACTGGAACTGGAACGCATGACCTCGTGCGCCGAATCCATCCTGCTGGGCCTGGGGTTGCCTTATCGGGTGATCACCCTGTGTACCGGCGACATGGGTTTCGGCGCCCGCAAGACCTATGACATCGAGGTCTGGATGCCGGGCCAGGACCGTTACCGGGAGATTTCCAGTTGTTCCAACTGCGGCGATTTCCAGGCCCGGCGCATGAAGGCGCGGTATCGGCGAAGGGAAGAAAAGGGCAGCCGCTTCGTCCACACCCTCAACGGTTCCGGCCTGGCGGTGGGGCGGACGTTGGTCGCCATCCTGGAAAACTACCAGCAAGCCGACGGCTCGGTAAAAATCCCCGAAGCCCTGGTTCCCTACAT
>JAJRSS010000318.1 GCA_024278615.1 Alphaproteobacteria bacterium | reverse complement strand
GCAGATCGAACGCTTCTCTTCCGCCGACCAATGCCGGCGCTTCCGATCCCCCATAATGCCTCCGTAGTGTCCATTAACGATAGTGGACACTTTCGGCCAAATCCCTCCATCGCTGCCAGAGCGGATTTACCGGACGGACACGAAAAAACCATGTACGTTAGCGAACAAGACAAGATAGCGGTCTGGGTCAAGGCCGCACCGATCAGCGGTTACGATGCCACCATGTGGAGGCGAGATGAGTTTGGACGGGCCATCCGATGGTCTGATTACGGAGACCGTGGTTCAAACTACGGTTGGGAAGTCGACCACATTATCGCCAACGCCCTCGGTGGTGGCGACGGTATCGGCAACCTTCGGGCTCTCCATTGGCGCAACAACGCCAGCCTCGGGGGTGCCCTGAGCGGAATAGCGGGGTAGATCGACCGCCACATGGAAAGAATCCATGCTCCCGTCAACAAATATGGGGCTCACGAAGAGCCCCATATTTTTTAGGGTGTCGTATAGGCGTTGTAATCTACTTTCCCGGTCCAAGTGTTCCGGGAGGGGTGTTGTTTTCATCGGTGCCTTTCGGTTTCTTCTTCCCCGACTCCACAAGCTTGCGGAGAACATCGTCAAGAGGGCGATCTTCACCAACTTCGGCGGCTGCCTTCTCAAACGTATCAATCGTCGGTTTCGTCGTCTTCTTCATGTTTAGCCAACGCTAATTCCATTTGAGGTTCAGTCGGCGGTAGTGGTAATTCCGCTAAGCCCACAACCTCAATTCCCATTTTCATCGCGAACGCCCGTAGGTTTTGGTCGTCAGTATAAATTGTGGTCGCGCCCGCAACACGCGCAATCGCAACTATCTGACGGTCATATTTTATCTTATTCCATGTCCCGTCAGCGCCGCCTTTCTTGTCCCCAGTTTCCTTCGCCTCCCTTGTCATCACAGCCACCTCAACAGCGGCCCGTTGGTCAAAAGGCGCGACATGGAAAACCGCGTGGCGGTCAAGAATATCAAGATAGTCGGCTGTTCCGAGTGCAGCGCGTACAAGTATCTCACTTAGTGCTGGTGTCGGTACAATGATTCGACTGCCTGACTCATCAAGGCGCTGAACCAGATAATCTATTCGATCTTTCGCGTTATCAACTGGATTGCCGGTCGCTGGATCAGGTGGGGCCGGAACATCTGGCCTCATTAGAAGCATTAACATTGTGGCATCTAGCACAACCATTAAGACGGCTCATCGGGTTCCTGGCGAAGCCTTTGAAGTTCAGCGATTGGGTCTTTAAGATCATCCCACTCCATTCCGCGGATGGCCTGGATTTTTTTAACGGCATCGCTCAAGGAGGCATCATCCAATTCGGCGAAAGTGGAGATGTAGAACTTATCCAACAACCACGTGCCGTGTTCATCCCGCTGCCAACGACCTTCCCCGAAAAGGCGCAACTGCGTTTCCATCAAATAAGGGCGAAGTGCTAGAGCCAATTCGCGTCGAACACGACAACCGGAAATCTCGCGGCCATCGGACTCAACAATCATCGGAATCCAACGACCTTTCCCACCCATGCGGATAATCACGCCGTCTATAGCGCCTTGCTGGCGAAATGGCCCGAGGGCCTCAAATGCTCGATCGTCTACCCCGGGAAACGGGATAATTTCAGCGGCGTTTTCGTCGGTTAAAAGGCCATTGCCGTTGTCCTCAACTAACCGGCGATTAATGCGCTGGTAGGCCCTAACAGCCTCAACTTGGCCATCACGCCGACGCGCAGAAGCAACGCGCTTTCTAACTTTTGGCACGGCCTCGTTTTCGATCCGGCTTACAACGACTGTGCTACCTTCCTCTAGGTGTCCGAAATGAACATGCGCGTCCTCTCCGAACATTTCCGCCAAATCGCGCATATACTCAGATAACCGCGCCATAGGGATCGTGCTTGGCGTGTAAGCGTTTATTTTAAAACGATATTCTGTTTCGTCGCTCATTTTTCATCCCATCAGTCGAGAAAAAATGCGCAAATAAGGCGACGTAGGTCAAGGTTCTTATGCACTTTGGCCCCGTCACCCCTTACGAGTGGCGGTACATCAACCGCTTTCCCGCAATGCCCTCAAGGGCCGCATTTGTTCTTGTCATATCGTCCACGTCCCTTGTGTTGTACCTAAAATCAAATTCGCCAAGATAGCGGTGCAAATGGTGTTCCCGGCAGTGCTGATAGACGCCCTTCATGCCGCGCTTGAAAATGCTGAAAAATCCTTCAATGGTGTTCGTATGCGCGTTCCCACGGTCGTATTCCTTAGCCGCATGGTGAACGCGATCATGGCTTTTAAATTCCTTACCAACCACACGATAGTGATAGGCTTCATCGGTCATTAACGCGGTCGCACGCTCAACGTTCGTTACCAGAATATCGCGAACGGATTTGCTTCTCACCCGGTCAACATAGAAAGACCGGGCCTTGCCGCCGCGCTCAACCAAAGAAACAACCTTCATACGATCAGCAATTCCGTATTGGACCCCCTTGGCGTTCTTGCCGCGCTTCTTTCCACCTAAATAGGTTTCGTCAGCCTCAACCGTCACGCCCTCTCCGCCCATCGGTTCCTTGAAAATTGGCCCGTCCTTCATGGCCTCGCGGAGTCGGTGCGTCATGAACCAAGCCGTTTTGTAGGTTACGCCAAGGATACGGTGTAACTGGTGGCTGGAAATGCCCTTCTTGCTGGAGCAAATTAAATACGCTGCCTGGAACCACTGATTGAGCGGTATGTGGGAACGCTCGAATAGGGTGCCGACTGTGACACTAAATTGCTTCCGACAAGCCTTCTTTCCACACTTGTAAACCCCGGGCCGGACCCTCTTGGATTTGATCCTGTAGACCTTCTCAGCCTCGCCACAATGCGGACAAACCGCGCCGTCAGGCCAGCGAATGGCCTCAAGGTGTTCCCGCGCCGCATCGGGATCATGAAAATAAGGGGCAGATAGATTGCTCATGACACTCTCCAATTTCTAGGGAGAGTGTACTACACTTGTTCTGGTTGTGTCAAGTATATAATCGCCTGAAAATAGGGGCATTTTCATACCATCGCCATTAACGGAATAACGCTTCAGGGCGTTATCCGGGGCAGCCCCTTATTTTTTCCTCCCTACTCCGCCCCATGCTCCGGCCGGGGCTCGCGCATGGTGACGAATTCTTCCGCCGCCGTCGGGTGGATGCCGATGGTGGCGTCGAACTGGGCCTTGGTGGCGCCGGCCTTGAGGGCCACCGCCATGCCCTGGATGATCTCGGCCGCGTCCATGCCGACCATGTGGCAGCCAACAACCTTGCCGGTGGCCTTGTCGACGATCATCTTCATCATCGATTTTTCGTCGGAGCCGGAAAGGGTGTGCTTGAGGGGCGTGAAGCGGGAGATGTAGACATCCACCGGACCCTGTTCCCGCGCCTGGGCCTCGGTCAGGCCGACGCCGGCGACGGGCGGCTGGGAAAACACCGCCGAGGGGATGTTTTCGTAAGTCATGGCGGTGGGGTCGTCGTGGTACAGGGTCCGCACCAGGGCCATGGCCTCGGCGATGGCGACGGGGGTCAGCGCCATGCGGTCGGTGACGTCGCCGATGGCATAGATGTTGGCGACCGAGGTCCGGGAATAGCCGTCGACGCGGATGGCGCCCTTGCCGGTGAGCACCACGCCGGCCTCGGTCAGCCCCAGGCCCGCGGTATTCGGCGCGCGGCCGGTGGCGTACATGACCAGCCCGGTTTCCAGGATGTCCCCATGGGCTAGGCGCAGGGAGTACCGGCCGTCGGTTTTTTCTATGGAGCGGACGACGCATTCGCGGCGGATGTGGACGCCTTTCTTTTCCATTTCCTCGGCCAGGGTGACGCGCACGTCCTCGTCGAATCCGCGCAGGATGTTGCCGGCGCGGATGATCTCCGTCACCTTGACGCCGAAGGCGTTGAAGATGCCGGCGAATTCGACGGCGATATAGCCGCCGCCGACGATCACCATGCTGGCCGGAAGCTCGGGCAGGTCCAGCGCCTCGTTTGACGTGATGACGTGTTCGATGCCCGGAATTTTGGGCATGGACGGCCAGCCGCCGGTGGCGATGAGGATCGTCTCCGCCGTCAGCGCCTTGCCGTCCACGTCGACCGTGTGGGCGTCCAGCAGTTTGCCCGTGCCTTTGATTTCGGCGGCGCCGCTTTCCCGCAGGATGCGGTGATAGATGCCCTCCAGTCGGTCCAACTCCTTATCCTTGTTGCCGATCAGGGCTGGCCAGTGGTGGGCCGGGAAACTGTCCGGGGAATCAGGCGACCAGCCGTAGCCGCGCGAATCCTGGAAGTCTTCGGCGAAATGGGCGCCGTAGACCAACAGCTTCTTGGGCACGCAGCCGCGCATGACGCAGGTGCCGCCGGTGCGGCTGTTTTCGACTATGGCGACCCGCTTGCCCAGGGACGCCGCCAGGCGCGAGGCCCGCACCCCGCCGGACCCGGCGCCGATGGTGATGAGGTCGTAGTCGTATCGGGGCATTGATTTTCCTTGGCGGTTTTTTCGTGCTGCCTGCCCGAGGCCTAGCGGTTGAGCCCGCCCATGCACAGGTACTTGGTCTCGACGTATTCCTCGATGCCGTACTTGGAGCCTTCGCGGCCGATGCCCGATTCCTTGACCCCGCCGAAGGGCGCCACCTCGGTCGAGATGATGCCCTCGTTGATGCCCACCATGCCGTATTCCAGGGCTTCGGCCACCCGCCAGATACGGCCGATGTCACGGCTGTAGAAGTAGGACGCCAGGCCGAATTCGGTGTCGTTGGCCATACGGATCACTTCGTCTTCGTCCTTGAAGCGGAACAGGGGCGCCACCGGGCCGAAGGTTTCCTCCCGGGTCACCGCCATGTCGGTGGTCACGTCGGCCAGGATGGTCGGCTGGTAATAATTGCCGCCCCGTTCGTGGCGCTTGCCGCCGAGAACCACCCGGGCCCCCTTGGCGGTGGCGTCGGCGACGTGTTCTTCCACCTTGGCCAGCGCCGCGGAGTTGATCAGCGGACCCTGGGTGTAGTCCCCTTCCAGGCCGGGCCCCACCTCGAGACCCGATACCGCCTGGGCCAGGCGGCGGGTGAATTCATCGTAGACCCCTTCCTGGACCAGGATGCGGTTGGCGCAGACGCAGGTCTGGCCGGTGTTGCGGTATTTGGAGGCCATGGCCCCGGCCACCGCCGCGTCCAGGTCGGCGTCGTCGAAGACGATGAACGGCGCGTTGCCGCCCAGTTCCATGGATACCTTCTTCACCGTTCCGGCGCATTGCCGCATGAGGATCTTGCCGATTTCCGTCGAGCCGGTGAAGGACAGCTTGCGCACGGTGGGGCTGGAAGTCAGCTCGCCGCCGATATCCGACGCCTTGCCGGTGATGACGTTGAGGATGCCGGCCGGAAGGCCCGCCCGGTCCGCCAGCTCGGCCAGGGCGAAGGCCGAATACGGCGTTTCCGACGCCGGCTTGATGACCACCGGGCAGCCGGCGGCCAGCGCCGGGGCGCATTTGCGGGTGATCATGGCGGCGGGGAAATTCCACGGCGTGATGGCGGCGACGACGCCCACCGGCTGCTTGATCACCACGATGCGCCGGTCGGCGGCATGGGTGGGGATGGTGTCGCCGTAAATGCGCTTGGCTTCTTCGGCGAACCATTCGATGAACGACGCCGCATAGGTGATTTCGCCCCGGGATTCGGCCATCGGCTTGCCCTGTTCGGCGGTCATCAGTTGGGCCAGGTCATCGATATTGGCCAGCATCAGGTCGAACCACTTGCGCAAAGCAGCCGCCCGTTCCTTGCCGGTCCTGGCCCGCCACGCCGGCCAGGCGGCATCGGCGGCTTCGATGGCGCGGCGGGTCTCGGCGGCGCCCATGCGGGGTGCTGAGCCCAGAACCGAGCCGTCGGCCGGGTTGGTGACGTCCACGGTGGCGCCGTCGTCGGCATCGGTCCAGGCGCCGTTGATGTAACACTGCTGGCGGAATAGGCGGCTGTCTTTAAGCTGCATGATGACCTCGGTAATTTTATGGTTATGGCCCAAATTCAGAAGGCCCGGTTTCAGAGAGCGGCAGTATAGTCCCACCCCACGGGGGTGTTAACCTTTCTCTTGCCAGGACCGATCGTCCATTGCACGCGAATATAATGCGGACGGGATGAAGCATCCCTATCCCAAAACGAAAGACCGAAATCAAGGAATAAAGCCCCTAAAATTCAGCCTTGTGAATGGAATTCCGGCAAGCGGAATGCCGACCCCAGCCCTTTTCGGCCTTTTCGCCCTGGCATCGGGTCATGACGGCTGCGGCGGCGGTCTGAATACCGATGACTTTCGGGCCATCGAATGACCCCATTTCAGTCGCTGAGCAGACGGCGCTTTTCCTCGAATTCCTCCTTGTCGATCTCGCCCCTGGCGAACCGTTCCTTCAAGATATCCAGGGCGGCGTTTTCGGGGCTTCGCCTGCCGGTTTGCGGCGACGGATAACCGCCCCCGAGCCAGCGAACGATGAGGACAACGGCGACAACGATGATGGCGAGGACGGCGAGCATCATGACCGGGCCGAAAATCATCCCCGTCCAGCCCCAGCCTTCCCCCATCATGCCGTGGCCGTAACCCAGTCCCTGGCCGTCGGCCAGGGCCATGGCGGGGAAACCGGAAATAAAGGCCGCCGCCAAACCTGAAAGGCGTTTCGCGCCTTTCCTGGCCGCCGCCGGGGACTTGATCCTCGATCGCGCTTCAACCATTTCGTCCTCCCTGTGCTGGCGGTCATGGGCAGTGGGCCGCTACCCGGCGCAGCATGATAGCTTGGTCACGTCCTTGTCAAATGTCTGCGCGGCCAGCTTCAGGCCTTCGACGGTGGTCAAATAGGGGAAGATGGTCTCGGCGAGGTTGGTCGCCGTCAGGCCGTGCTTGATGGCGAGAACGGCCGTCTGGATGCTGTCGGCGCCTTCCGGGGCCAGAATCTGAGCTCCCAACAGCTTGTCTGTATCGCTGTCCGCGACCAGCTTGATGAGCCCCCGCGTGTCCCGCGCGGCAAGGGCGCGGGGAACATGGCCGAGGGCGATGGTGGAGGTTTTGACGCGGAATCCCCGAGCCCTGGCGGCGGCCTCGGAAAGGCCCGCGCCGGCCGCTTGCGGATCGGTGAAGACGACCCACGGCATGGCGGTATTGTCGTAAATCAGGCTGTCGCCGTTGATCGCGTTCCTGGCGGCGATTTTCGCGCCATAGGCGGCCATGTAGACGAACTGGTCCCGCCCGGTAACGTCGCCGGCGGCGTAGACGCCGGTT
>JAJRSS010000317.1 GCA_024278615.1 Alphaproteobacteria bacterium | reverse complement strand
TCCGTCCGGCCAGCAAGGCATCGATGAAAGCGTCCAATTCGAGGCGATAGGCGTCTTCGTACCGCTCGAGGAAAAAATAAAGGGGGTTTTCCCGCCGGGTTCCCTCTTTCGTCGCCACTTCCATGGAAGTCGGGGTCCGGTTTTCGACTCGCACCATGCCGCCGCTGCCAAGGACTTCGACCCGCTGGTCGTAGCCGTAGGTGGCGCGGCGGCTGTTGCTGATCTGGGCCAGCCGCCCCGATGCGCACCTCAAGCTTACAACGGCGGTATCTATATCTCCAAATTCCGCCACCTGAGGATCGACAAGGCAACTTCCGGCGGTAAAAACCTGTACCGGTTCCTCGCCCAACAGCCATCGCGCCATGTCAAAGTCATGGATCATCATATCGCGGAACAAACCCCCGCTGACCTTCAGGTATTCCAAAGGCGGCAAGCCGGGATCGCGGCTGGTGATGGAGACCATCTCCACGTCGCCAACCTCGCCGGCATCGACCCGGTGCTTGAGGGCGGCGAAGCTGGGATCGAACCGGCGATTGAAGCCGACAAGGAGAGGCTGGCCTGAATCCTCCACGACCTTCAAACAGTGATCAACCCGCCGGGCGTCCAAATCTATGGGTTTCTCGCAGAATATGGCCTTGCCCGCCCGGGCGGAAGCCTCGATCAGGCCGGCGTGGGTGTCGGTGGAACTGGCGATGAGAACGGCGTCAACCTCATCGCTGGCCAATGCTTCCTCGGCGCTTGCCCGTCGCGCCCCGTGGCGCGCCGCCAGGTCGCCGGCCGTTTCGGCAACCGGGTCGACGACGAAAATCAATTCGGCGGTGCCATGGCGGGCAATGTTGCCCGCATGAATGGCGCCGATCCGGCCCGCTCCGAACTGGCAAAAACGAATTTTTTTTTCATCCACGTCCATATCCTCAATCGTATGCGCCCATGACGTTCTGATCATAATCGATCACCGAACCGGTCATGACGCCGGAACGCCCGCCAAGCAGGAAAACCACAATTTCAGCGACCTCCGCCGGCTTGATCAATTGCCCGAAGGGCTGCGCCGCCTCGGCCTTTTCCAGCCAGTCCTCGGGTTGGCCCATGGTTTCCACCTGGACCCGGTGCTCGTTGGGCGTGTCCGCCCAGCCGATGTTGACGGCGTTGACACGGATGCGATCCGCCCTGAGGGCATGGGCGACGTTCCTGGTCAGAACGGCCAGGGCGCCCTTGGAGGCCGAATACCCGGTCAGGAACGGTTGTCCCCCATGGCTGGACATGGTGATAATATTGACGATGGCGCCGGGAATTTTATCCCGCTTCATGATTTTGACCGCCTCTTGAATGAGCAGAAACGGTGCGCGGACGTTAACGGCGAAAAGCCGGTCCCATCCCTCGACGGTAGTGTCTTCTATGGTGCCCCGGTCGGTAATTCCAGCCGCGTTCACCACGCCGTCAATGCGGCCGAACTTGGCGTCGCAGGTGGCGGTCACCGCCCGGCAGTCCTCGGGGTCGGCAAGATCGGCGCGGACGAACAGACAAGCCGACCCGGCGTCTTCCACGGCGCCCGCCACACGGGCGCCGTTTTCCTCGTTGCGGCCGCAGGTCACTATGCCCGAGGCGCCGGACCGGGCCAAAGCCAGGGCAATGCTTTCTCCGATTCCCTGAGTGCCGCCGGTGACCACGTACACGCCGGGGGTATCGCTTGAACCGTTCATGTTACCTCCGCCGCCCATCGCCTGGGCTTCTCATTATGGATCAACTGCCCACCTTGGCCAAGACATCGGCTTTCAGAAAACGTTCGATAAGAAACATAAATCCAACCGAAGGAACCAGAAGAATCAATGCCGTAATCGAAGCGATCTGGTAGTTTCCTTCCATGCTGGCGCTGAACAACAAGAGTGGCAGGGTCATCACGTCGGGAACGCCGACGAAATAGGTTCCGGTAAACTCGTCCAACGATTCCAGAAATACGAATATGGCGCTGGCCATGATGCCGGGCGCCGCCAGCGGCATGGTTATGGTCAAGAATGTCCTCAACCCCGAGGCGCCGATATTGCGCGCAGCCTCCTCCAGCCGGATATCCACCGCGGCAAAGGAAGCCGTGGTAATCCAAATGGAAAACACCAGCCCATGAACCGAGTGTACCAGCACCACGCCGAATATGGTTCCGTTAAGGTCGATGGTATAGAAAATTCGCGCCACATTGATGTAGACGGCGACGCTGGGAAACGCCTGGGGTAGCAGGAAAGTCAACAGAATCACCGTGCGCCACGGCAGGCTGCGCCGCGACAGCGCCCAGCCGCCGGGAATGGATACGGCCAGGCACAGGATCACGGTCAGCAGGGCGATGGAGACACTGGTCGACAGGGATTCCATGGCATTGCCGGTCGGCCTGAACACTCTCTCCCAGTACGTGAGGCCGTACTCGAGGGGCAGCTTGTGCGGGTAATACCACTTCTCCGTCACCGCCCACAGACCCAGGTTGAGCAACGGGCCGAATATGGCGAACGCCAAACCGCCCAGCACAATGCCCATGGGGATCCACTGGAAACGCCTGGATAGGGATAAGGGTATCCTGGTTATGGCCGTTCTCCCTTGCGAACCCCTTGGCTCAGATAGAACCATGCCACGGAGCCCGCCATCAGATAGGAGATAAAGCCCAGGGCGTTGGCGACCCCGTAATCGCCGTAGGAGTTGATCCGGAACGCCATATCCACGGTCATCATGGTCGGGGTTTCGGCGTTGATCATCAGCGGTACGGACAGCACCGACATCATGGTGACAAACGACAGAATGAGTCCGACCAGCAACGTCTGGCGTACCTGGGGAATGATGATCTGAATCAGAATCCGGACGCGGCCGGCGCCCAGGTTGCGCGCCGCCTCTATGGTTGATCGGTCCAGCGACGCCATCGCCCCGGCGACCAGCAGGGCGACAAAGGGCGTTTGCTTCCAGACGAAAGTGATGACAATCCCCCGCCAGTCAAGAAGGCTGGTAGCCTGCAAAGGCTCCAGAAGGCCGATACTGACGAGGATGTTGTTCAACATGCCGTTCTTCGCCAGGAAAGTCCGCATCAACTGGCCGGCAACGATGAAGGGAATGAAAAGGGGCCAGCGGTACAACCATTTCAAAACAGCTACCGCCCGGGGGTTTTCACCAAGGGTTAGATAACCACCGGTGGCGCAGGCCAAAACCCCAATGGCGACCGTCGACAGCACGACGATAAGCACCGTAAAGCCGATATCCAGGGAATAAAGGTCAAAGGCCTTTTCAAAATTGGCAAATGTCCAGGCGCCGGATTTGTCCTGAAAGGACGATATCGCCGAATACCCCAGGGGATACATGAACAGGCCGACGACGACCAGAAGCGCCGGGGTGACAAGAAAAAGGGGAAGGTAACGGTTTTTATCCATGGCGCCGGTCATAGCGGGAAAGGATCGCCCCGGCGCGAAAGGTAGGTCGGAAGGACCTATCCCGCACCGGGGCCGGGAGGAGTTGATGCTCAGTTGGCGACCTTCTTCTCGTAGGCTTCCTTGATGTCGTCGAAATAGGGCGCGATGGGAAACACCTTACCCTTCGAAGCCAGGTCTTCGGGTGTCACGTCCGTAAACAGCTTGGCCCATACTTTCGGATCGAGCGTCGGTTGCACATGTTGGGCGTCAATACCCGGATACCAACTGAAGTTGGTCACGATTCCCTCGGCCTGCACTTTCGGGCTGGTCGCAAGGGCGATGAACTTCTTCGCCAAGTCCTGGTTTGCCGCCTTGACCGGCATGACATAGTACATGGGTTGTCCCGGCATGCCGGGGCCGATCAGTTTCAGCTTCATGTTCGGCGGCACGCGGCCTTGCGCCTGCCACGAATAGAACATGTCGACCCACACCGGACCCATGACGATTTCGCCGCGGTTCAGCATGTCCAGCGTACCCGCATTGCCCGGGGTGAAGGAAACGTTCTTGTTAAAATCCTTCAGTTTTGACAGCACGCTGTCCCAACTGTTCTCTACCGACGGGTCGTAAGGCCCGTTCATCAGCTTGTCGGCCTGGCCGGTATAGGCGTACATCCACCCGACGACGAAGCTGACACCCGACATGCCGTTCTTGATGCCGTTGTATCCAAATTGCTTGGGGTTTTTTTTGGTCCATGCAATCAACTCGTCATAGGTCTCGGGTGGATTCTTGACCAGGTCGGGGTTGTAGGCGATTGCGGTTTGGCTGTGGAACATGGGCATGACGAAACCGTCAACGTTGGTGCCCAACGCCATCTTGGCGGTATCGCGGGTCACCAGCTTTCCGGTTTTGATATCGTTGCGATATGTGCCAAGCAGGCCGGCCTGGACCATTTCGCCGGCCATTTTTTGGTGGACGACCGCGACGTCAATATCCCATTTGGCCTTACCGGCTTTTTTCTGGGCATCCAGCTTGTCGAATATCTTGCGCGATCCGGCGTCGCCGGGACCGGTGGTAACCGCCCGAACCTTGACGCCCGGGTTTTGCTTCTCGAACATGGGGCCGAGATAGTCGGTGACATAATCGAGCATGTTTTTCGAGCCGGCCGTGGCCACATTGAGGATGGTCTCGGCCCTGGCGGGAGACCCGATCAAACCCGCGGCGATAACGGTAGCTATGCCGAGTCGTATAATTTTTTGATATACCATTGTTTGCCTCCAGTAGTGATAGGCGTCTAAAAATTGCCTTTTGGCCCGCTGGTCAACTGGCGTTGACCGGGAAAAAATATAGCGAGGCCTTAGGCAGGCGAATGCCGACGACATCTCCGACGGCGTAATGCTGAGGATCGTCGACGATTAGCCGCTGGCCACCCACGTCGATGGCATGGCGGTAAGTTCCCCCCGGATACGAACACTGCGTAACCCTGCCCCGCAGGGTCAGGGTATCCTGCGGCGGCGCATCCCCGTTTCCAATGGTCGCCGCGTCGCTGCGGAAATGGACGATGAACGAGCCACCGCCGTCTTCCGCGGGATTGGCCGGCCGGTCGCCGGCGAAATCGCCGAGCGGCAGAACCGTTTCCTCGATGCAGTCCGTTCCGAGGACGCGGATTGCCCCTTCCTCGGGCCTCAGTTCCACCGGCATGACATTGTCGGCCCCCATGAATGAAGCGACGAAGGGTGAATTGGGCTGGTCGTAGACTTCCTCGGGCGTGCCGGCCTGAACCACCTGACCGCCTTCCAGAATCAGGATTCTGTCGGCCAGGGTCATCGCCTCCTCCCGGTCATGGGTGACGAGTATGGTGGTGATGCGAAGCTTTTTCTGAAGGGCCTTGATTTCGTGGCGAACCTCGAAGCGAACCCGCGCGTCCAGGTTGGACATGGGTTCGTCGAGAAGAAGGATCTGGGGGTCCACCGCCAGGGCCCGCCCAAGCGCAACCCGTTGGCGTTGGCCGCCCGAAAGGTTATCCACCGGGCGCCCGCCCAGCCCCTCCAGCTTGACCATCGCCAACACCGCCTCCACCCGGCGGTTTACCTCGGCCTGCCGGATGCCGCGTATTTTCAGCCCGTAGGCAATGTTTTGCGCCGCCGTCATATGGGGCCACAGGGCATAGGACTGGAACACCATGGCCATGTTTCTTTTATCCGGCGCCAAGTCAATGGTATCCCGGCCCGATACCAATATCTGGCCGGACCGCACCCGCGCGAATCCCGCGAGCGCCCGTAAAAGCGTGGTCTTGCCGCATCCGGAGGCGCCCAGAAGGGCGACAATCTCTCCCGGTTGGACATTGACGGAAAGGCCATTCAGGACCGGAGCGTCCGAGCCGTAGCCAACGACAAGATCGCGAATTTCCAGAGATTCACCGGGCATGATCTTTGCGGTTCACTACGCCCCCTCTGCCAGCGCTGAGCAAAACGGCGATATTCGCGCCCGCCGGATGCAAGCTCGATCTAATTATTGCGTAAATGGAATATAAATTCCAATAATTTTTGAAGCGCCACATTTATTTCATTATGGCGTAATATGCGCCAGCGTTCCGGCGACCCCGTTTGCGTGGAAGGGATTCATCGATGACTGGTGTTTTAAAAAAGGAGCCGCAGTAAATATTATCCCTGGTTTTTAGCCAATTTTTTGTGATCATTTTTGAAGCCTGCTGGTTGCGGTTTGAATAGTCGGCTCCCCGCTTAGGCTCTTCGGCTTGAACTGTTCGACGTTACGATTTACATTATTTGGAATGAATTTTCTATATTTGAAAAATTTGGAATGTAGGTAACCGTTCCTTTCGTCATGCCGGAGACCTATCGAAGATGACCAAATCGGGGCTGGAAGCCTATGAGCAGCTTTGCGATGAAATATCGCGCCTGCACCACGAATTTAGTCCCAGGCTCGGACAAATCGCGGAATTCGCCCTCGCCAATCCAAATGCCATGGCGTTCGAGACGGTGGCCCAACTGGCCGATCTTGCCGACGTCCAGCCCTCCAGTTTTGTCCGCTTCGCCAAGGCCGTGGGATACGAGGGTTGTTCGTCCATGCAGCAGGTGTTCCGCGCCCGCCTCATGGACCATCAGCCCAGCTATGACGAAAGAATCCGGGCCCTGCGGCAACGCGATCTCGAGGGCGCGGCGCCCTTCGCATTGCTTAACGATTTTTCCGTCGCCGCCACCGAGGGACTCGCTCATCTCCGGGAAACCGTCCGCCCGGAACAACTGGAACGGGCGGTAAGCCTGCTGGCGGGGGGAAGCATCGTTTACGTGCTCGGCCTTAGGCGGTCTTTTCCGGTGGCGGCCTACCTTGCCTATGCCATCGGCAAGCTGCAACGGTCGGTAAATCTTATCGATGGCATTGGCGGAATGCTGGAGGAACAGGCCAGCTGCATCAAGGCACGCGATACGCTTCTCGCGGTCAGCTTCAGGCCCTATGCCGATGAGGCCATCGGTGTGGTCCGCGAAGCCCATGAACGAAATGCGTCGATCGTGTGTATTACCGATGGCCCGCTGAATCCCCTTGCCCGGATGGCCGATTCAGTGCTCGAAGTACGGGATGCGGAGGTCGAGGGTTTCCGGGCGCTGTCGGCGTCCATGTGCCTGGCCCTGACGCTGGTCGTTGCGCTTGGCCGGCGGGTCGAAGACTTGTGATGCGCGGGGGAATGAAAGACGGTATCGGGGGTGGTTGTTTTACTGTTCCAGGTCTGCTTCATCCCGGTACAATCAACAAACAGGGCCAGCCTAAGCGGCCCTTGGAACCAGCCACGGGGAGGCCCTGAAGACAATGGTGCTGCACATCAAGGGAAACAATGGCGGCTTTGCTCATGGCCATACCGTCGTTACCCGCTTTGATGAAGATGAGGACAACACCGGAATAGAATTTTCCGTCCTCAACATGAATGCCGGCGAGAAGCTCGAAACGGTTTCCGAAACCGAAACCGCCTACCTGCTGATGCAAGGCGAAGCGACATTCACCGTTTCCGGGCAGGCCATGCCTGCCAGTCGCCAATCCATCTTCGATCAATCGCCATATTGTGTTCATCTTGCCGCGGGGGAGAAGGTGGTCATCGATTCACGGGCCGAATCGGAAATCGCGGTCTTCCGCACCGCCAACACCAAACCCTTCGAGGTGCGTTTCTATGGGCCCGATGATGTGCCCAATGAACACCGGGGGCGCGGACAGGTGGACAATGCCGGCTACCGCTTCGTGCGGACCATATTTGACGATACCAACAGCGACTCCAACGCTGAACTGGTGTTGGGCGAGGTGGTGACCCTGCCCGGGCGCTGGTCAAGCTACCCGCCCCACCATCATCCGCAACCGGAAATCTATCACTACCGTTTCACCGAACCTCAGGGATATGGTCACGCCGAACTGGGCGACGACGTTTTGAAGGTAAAACAGTGCGATACGGTCAAGATTTTCGACGGTTTCGATCATCCCCAATGCGCTGCTCCGGGTTACGGCATGTATTATTTGTGGGTCATTCGGCATTTACCGGGGAATCGCTACACGGTCCCGGTTTTTACCGAGGAACACAAATGGATCCAGGGCGAGAATCCCGCATTCTGGCGGCCGCAAGGAATTGACTGAATGGCCAAGCGGCCACTGGATGTTATCTGCATTGGCCGGTCATCGGTCGATCTCTACGGTGACCAGATCGGCGGCCGGCTTGAGGATATGGCCAGCTTCGCCAAGTACATCGGGGGGTGCCCCACCAACATTTCCGTAGGCACGGCCCGGCTGGGATTGCGTTCGGCATTGGTGACCCGCGTCGGCGACGAGCACATGGGCCGCTTTATCCGCGAGCAACTGGCGCGCGAGGGGGTGGATACAAGCCACGTCATCACCGACCCCGACCGTTTGACGGCGTTGGTAATCCTGGGCATCCGGGATCGGGAAACGTTCCCGCTTGTTTTCTACCGGGAAAATTGCGCCGACATGGCCGTTCGGCCAGGCGACATTGAGCCTGGGTTCATCGCCAGCGCCACGGCAATCGTCGTCACCGGCACCCATTTTTCGGCCCCGGGCGTGGACGCGGCGTCCCGTCACGCCATCGGCCTGGCCCGCGAATCCGGGACCAAAGTCATTTTCGATATCGATTACCGTCCGGTCCTGTGGGGGTTGACGGGTCACGGCGTGGGCGAGGAGCGCTTTATCGCCGCCGACACCGTGACCGCCCACCTGCAAACGATCCTTCCGAAATGCGATCTTGTCGTCGGCACCGAGGAGGAACTGCATATCGTCGCCGGCACCACCGACACCCTGGAAGCCGTCCGCCGGGTCCGTTCCTTGTGCGACGCGGTGATCGTCTGCAAGCGGGGTCCCATGGGTTGCGTCGTCTTTCCCGACGCGATCCCGGAAAATATTGATGACGGTATTCAGGGACCCGGTTTTCCGGTCGAGGTATTTAACGTGCTGGGCGCCGGCGATGCCTTCATGAGCGGGTTCCTGAGGGGGTGGCTTCGTGGGGAGCCGCTTTCGCGATGCTGCCGTTACGCCAACGCCTGTGGCGCGCTTACGGTTTCCCGCCATGGCTGCGCCCCGGCCATACCCAGTTGGGCGGAACTGGACTACTTCTTGAAAGTGGGCAGTCAGGAACATGCCTTGCGTCACGACGCCAGGCTTGAACAAATCCATTGGGCGACAAATCGCCGCAAGGATTGGCCGGAAATCCGGGCCTTGGCTTTCGATCACCGGTCCCAGTTCAAGGAAATGGCCGAAGAACACGGGGGGCAATACAGCCGTATTTCCGATTTCAAGCATTTGGTCTTCGAAGTCGCCAAGAACGCGGCCGAAAACGATTCCGCGGTTGGCATCCTCGCCGATGACATGTTCGCGAGGAAAGTTCTGGAAGATGCGGCGGATACCGGATTGTGGACGGCCCGGCCGATAGAAGTTCCCGGTTCAAGGCCTCTCCGATTCCACGGCGGCGCCGATGTCGGCACCACGCTTGCCGCATGGCCGGTGGATCATACGGTCAAATGCCTTGTCTTCTACCATCCCGACGATTCAGAAGACCTCCGCCGGGAACAGGAGGAACGGATCATCCAGCTTTTCAGCGCCTGCCGCGCGACAGGTCACGAGTTGCTGCTTGAAGTGATCGCCGGCAGCGCGGGGCCCGTGGACCCGTCAACCATTGCCGCCGTGATCGGCCGAATCTACGAAATCGGCGTCTATCCGGATTGGTGGAAACTGGAGGATCCCGGCGGTCCCCAGGCTTGGGAGCGGATAACAGCCACAATTTCTGAACATGACCCCTATTGCCGGGGCATACTGTTGCTGGGCCTGAATGCGCCGGAAGCGGATGTCATTCAGGCGATTGTGGGCGCCGCCCGCCAGCCCCTGTGCAAGGGGTTCGCCATCGGCAGAACCATCTTCGGTGAGGTTGCCGGGGAATGGTTCGGCGGCCTCATTTCGGACCAGGAAGCGGTCACCAGAATGGGGGAGAGGTTTGAAAAAATGAGAGCCGCCTGGTGCGAGGCGCGACACCCTCAAAAGGAAGGGAACATCGCATGAAGACCATTCGGCTTACCGCGGCGCAGGCGGTGGTTCGTTATCTGAGCCGCCAGCGGGTGGAGATCAAAGGCAGGCGGGTTCCCCTGTTCGCTGGCGTCTGGGCCATTTTCGGCCACGGCAATGTTGCCGGCCTGGGAGAGGCGCTTTACGGCGCGGGCGACGACCTTCCGACTTATCGCGCACACAATGAACAGGCCATGGTCCACGCCGCCGCCGCCTTCGCCAAGGCGAATTACCGCCGCCGCATGATGGCCTGCACCACGTCCATAGGGCCCGGGGCCACCAACATGGTCACCGCGGCGGCGCTGGCGCACGTCAATCGGTTGCCGGTCCTGCTAATGCCCGGCGACGTCTTCGCCAGCCGGCGGCCGGACCCGGTCCTGCAGCAGGTGGAGGACTTTGGGGACGCCACCATCACCGCCAACGACTGCTTGCGGCCGGTTTGCCGCTATTTCGACCGCATAACCCGGCCCGAACAGATCATTACCTCTCTGCCCCAAGCCATTCGGACGCTCGTTGACCCGGCCGATTGCGGACCCGCAACCCTGGCCTTCTGCCAGGACGTGCAGGCCGAAGCCTATGATTATCCTCAATCCATGTTCGAAGAACGCGTCCACGGACAGCGGCGGCCCGGACCCTGCGCCGATGAGTTGACCCGGGCGCGGGACATCCTTCGCCGGGCGGAAAAGCCGTTGATCATCGCCGGGGGCGGAGTCCTGTATGCCGATGCCTGTGATGTCCTGGGTGATTTCGCCGACCGCCACGGAATACCCGTATGCGAAACCCAGGCGGGGAAGGGGGCGCTGCCATGGGACCATCCCCGCAGCGTTGGCGCCATCGGAGTCACCGGAACAGGCGCGGCGAACACCATGGCGGGAGAAGCCGACGTGGTGCTTGCCGTGGGCACGCGCCTTCAGGATTTCACCACCGGCTCCAGGGCCCTGTTCGGCAATCCCGGGGTGACGATCATTCAGTTGAATATTCACCCGTTTGACAGCGTCAAGCACCGGGCGGTTCCCCTGGTTTGTGACGCCGGACGGGGGCTCGGGGAATTGAGCGCCGGACTGGCGGGTTGGAAGTCTGGCGGCGCCTGGACCGACCGGGCCGCTTGCGAAATGACCGCCTGGAATGCGGTGGCGGACAAGTATACCGCCCCGTCCAATTTGGACCTGCCAACGGATGCCCAGGTTCTGGGCGCCGTCAATCGCCAGGTAAATATGGAGCCCACGAAGGAGGATGTGGTCGTCTGCGCCGCCGGCGGGTTGCCCGGCGAACTCCACAAGTTATGGCGGACCCCGGCCGCCGGCGGTTACCACGTGGAATACGGGTATTCCTGCATGGGCTACGAGATCGCCGGGGGGCTTGGCGTACGCATGGCCCGAGACGGCGGCGAGGTATTCGTGCTGGTCGGTGACGGAAGCTACCTGATGATGAATTCCGAAATCGCGACCTCGGTAATGCTGGGTCGGAAATTGATTATCGTCGTTCTCGACAATCGCGGGTTCGGCTGCATCAATCGCCTGCAGAACGCGGTCGGAAGCGCTCCGTTCAACAATCTGCTTGGTGACGCTCGCTCGGAGCGGCAGGTTGAAATCGATTTTGCCGCCCATGCGGCAAGCCTCGGCGCGGTCTCGGAACGAGTCACCGGGATCGCGGAACTGGAAGCGGCGCTGAAAAGGGCGCGGCGGGCGGACCAAACCTATGTGATCGTGCTGAATACGGACCCCATGGCAAGCACCGGCGACGGCGGCGCCTGGTGGGACGTGGCCGTGCCCCAGGTTTCCGGCCGCGAACAGGTGGTTCAGGCCCGCGAGGCCTATGTCGCGGCAACGAAAAACCAGCGGGTGGATGGCTGATCCCATGGCTATTCGCATTGGCACCAACCCCATAGCCTGGTCGAACGACGACCTGCCCGAACTGGGCGGCGATACCCCCCTGGAAACCTGCCTCCGCCAGGCCCGGCAGGCCGGCTACGACGGCATCGAACTGGGAAACAAGTTTCCCCGTGATCCGGCAATCCTGACGCCCATCCTGGAACATCACGAACTTGAGCTTATTTCCGGATGGTACAGCGCCTCGCTGCTTTCCCGTTCAGCCGAAGACGAGATCCAGGCCATGCAGCCGCACCTGGAACTGCTGCTTGCCATGGGCTGCGCGGTCATGGTCTTCGCCGAAACGTCAAACGCCATCCACGGCGACCGGTCACGGCCCGTCAATGAACGCCCTGTTTTGCCGGACAGCGCCTGGGATGAATTTTGCCGCCGTCTCACCGATGTGGGCGATGATCTTGCCGGACGGGGTATTCGCCTAGCCTACCATCATCACATGGGAACGGTAATCGAAACCGAAGGCGAAGTTGATCGCCTGATGGCGGAAACGGGACCATCCGTGGGCTTGCTCCTGGATACCGGCCACGCGGTTTTCGCCGGCGCCGACCCGGCCCGATTGGCCAGGGCGCACGGTGGACGGATTGTTCATGTCCACTGCAAGGATGTGCGCACCGGCGTGGCGGCGCGGGCGGTGAAGCAGGGCATGAGTTTTCTCGACTCCGTGATCGACGGCGTATTCACTGTTCCTGGTGACGGGGCGGTGGCGTTCGATCCCGTTTTGACGGCGCTCCGCCAGGCGGAATACGCCGGATGGCTGGTGGTCGAGGCCGAACAGGATCCGGCCAAGGCCGACCCCTTGACCTATGCCGATAAAGGTTACCGCAACCTCGTCCGAATGGCCGGGAAAGCCGGGCTGCTATGACGCCGGAGAGGGAGCTTCCTGGGTGAAACAGGTCGGATCAAGACCCAATGCGTGCTACCCAACGCGGAAACGACGTCCACGCCGTTCTGGGCCTTGATGGCCTGTGGGCGGACCGCCATGCGCAGGGTCGACGGTTGGCAAACTCTAGACCAGGCGCCGGTCGAGCAGCCGCTTGACCTCACCGCGGGATTGAGTGACCACCGGCATCGGGAGTGATGCTGAAAACGAACTTCCACCAACTATCGGACACGACCGATGAACCGGCCGTTGAATACCTGGTGCGCCGCGGCGGTCAAAGCATTTTTGCCATCGTGCCGGCCGGCGCGGTGCGGTTCGTTTCCGGGGATGAGGTGACCCTGCTGATTGATCCCGTGGGAATAGCGGTGCTGCCTGAATAAGGCGCGCGGGCCGGAGTGGGGATCACAGCCACTCCGGCCCCACCCATCCGGTTCAATTGACAGGCGTCCAGCTGCCATCCGGTTGCCGGCAGGCGGTTCCGTACATTCTCTCCTGGTATCCACCGATGGTCCCCCAGGTGGTGTACTCCCGGCAATATTGGTTCTGGGGCGTCTTGTAGGTTCTGGTGGGAGTCATTTTGTACTGCGTCCCGGAATCCGGATTGTTCCAGATTATGGTTTGGCCGCTCGGAGTATTTTCCAGACCACCCTGGACCCTGCTGTAATCGACTTGATCCATGGACTGGCCAATATTGCCGCCGACAATGGCGCCCAGAACGGAGCCGCCGATGATCGCCGCCGTTCTGCCGTCGCCCTTGCCGATGTGAGAGCCGGTAAACCCACCCAGGATACCGCCAATCAATCCACCCATCAGGGTATTGTTGGAATACGGGTTGGTATATCCATAGGACGGCGCATAACCTCGGTTCCAGTTTTTATAAGGCCGCCTCTCGGCGTAGTAGCCATGATTTCGATGGCGGCGGTACTGGCGGTGCTTCTTCCTGTGCTTGTCGAAATGCTTGTCGCGGTAACCGTATTCCGGCGACCATGATGGCGGATCGGCATAGGCCGCCGGGCTGAAGCCTATCGTCGTGAACACGGCAACGGCGAGAGCGGCAATGGTCGAGGCAAGTATCTTGCGGAAGGTAATCATGATCAATTTTCTCCTGTGGATGGTTTAAGGTTTTGTCCTCAACCTCTTTGACGAAGGAAAAGGCGGGTTGTCGGTATGCGGTCCGGGTTATCGGCGCAGAACGGCGCGAACGCTGTAGACGGTGAATTTTCCGCGCATATCAAGGTTAAGGTCGCGCAGGTCGCGTCCAATAACCGGGTTTTCCCAAAGATTAAAACGGTAAACGGCGGGGCGCCGGCCGATCACCTGCGGCGCGCTAACCGGCCACCATCTGTCGAAGATCCTGGCCTTTCCCCGCCCGTGGTCAGTGCGGGCCTTGATTTCGATCCGGTCAATGCGGCATCCGGGATGGCGGCCGAGATTGAGCAGGTTCCATAGATTGAGCCGGTCAAACCGAACATCCATGTTCACTTGGCGCTCCAACCGGAAGCACGATCTGTTCCTGCGGCCGCGGTCACGGGAAAGCTTGATCTTGATGTTGCGGACGAAAGCCTGGCCCCGCACGTCCAGGCGCAGGGAGCGCACGCCAAACCCGATCACCGCGTCGTCGCGCGGCCGGAAGACAAGGACCTTCCTGTTCAGCCTTTGGCGTTGATTTTCCGCCCGGCCGTTTACCAGCAAGCGCGCCGATCCACGGCTTCCGCCCGGATCGATGCGAACGATCACTGCATCAATCCTATATCCCCGGCTTTCCCGGCCAAGGTTCAGCAGGCGGCGGAGCGGCAGGACCTCGTTTTCGACCCAGCGGTTCAACCGGATACGGCTGACATCCTTGTTCCGCTTATAAGCGCGGCGCCGGCCCTCATCCCGGTCCTGGTCTTCATAGGCCGGGTTTCCCCACCGCAACGGCTTGTCGTCGTGAGCGATCACGGAAGCGGTCGTGGTCACCGCGGTGATCACGGCGATGGCGGTGGCGGCGAACAATTTTTTAAGCATCGAAACTCTCCCGATTTGTCCGGCTTGATTGCCTATGCCGGAAATCATGGAGATTTCGCGATTTCAATCCCATGGCCCCATGGTTATGGGATATTCAGAAGCATTAAAATCTCCTAACAGGGAGCGCATTCAATATTCAGCCGTATTTGCTACACTGGGCCCATGAAAATGAAGCTTGCCTTGATATCGGCCCTGGCGGTGACGATTTTCGCCGTTCAGGAGCCCGCTTCGGCCCAGGCCGACCCTCTCAAATACGAGCGGGTGCAAAGCCGTGGCCGGGACAGTGCGAAGGGAAATGACCGCGGATCGGCCATATTCAAGTCCCTGGGGAAACTTCAAAATAATCCCAGGTACCGCGGCAAGGTGTTGGGGACCGTTATTCGTCCGTCGGCGCGGAACTCCAATAAGCTTGTCTACGAGGTGCGGATATTGCGGCCGGATGACCGGGTGGTGCTTGTATATATCGATCCGCGGTCCGGACGAGTCATCGGCGACGTTTTAAGGTAGGTGCGGGGAAATCCACCATGCGTATCCTTGTTGTCGAGGATGACCAGGACCTGGCCGACCAGATCGCGGCCATGCTGCGCGGCGAACAGTACGCGGTGGACGTCGCCCATGATGGCTCCGATGGCTATGAACTGGGCCTGGAGGAACCTTACGACGCCGTTATCCTGGACCCGGGCCTGCCGACCATGGATGGGTTTAGCGTTTTGCGGAAATGGCGCGACCAGGGCCTTTCCATGCCGGTCATCATCCTTACCGGGTCGCGCAAGGAAATATCGGACATGAAGGAGGGCGTGCGTGCCGGGGCGACCAATTATCTGACCAAGCCCGTGGATTTGGAGCTGCTTCTCGAATGGCTGCGCGGGGTTACGAACTCGGGCGGACCCAGTGTGCGCAAGCCGGTTCTGATCCATGGAACGCTGCGCATGGATACACAGTCCTTGCGGGTGTGGAAGGATGACGCGCCGGTGCGCCTGACGCCGACCGAATATAAAATCCTCCATTATCTCATCGTCCATCGTGAGCGGCCCGTAACCGCCAACGAAATCGTCCAACACAATTTTGACGGCGACAGCGTCAAGACCGCCAACGAAATCCCGGTTTACGTCAGCCGATTACGCGACAAGCTGGGCAAGGAAACCATCGAAACCGTGTTCGGGTACGGATACAGATTGGCGGGCGGGACCGCCGGATAATGGGCCTGGCGGCGCGTATCCTGCCCGCGTCCCTTGTCGGGCGCCTGTTCGCCGGATCATTGCTTCTGTTTGGGATCAGCATTCCCCTGCTCTGGTCTGGTTTCACCGCCGCCATAGATCAGGTCGCCAAGGAAGTGGTTGATACCCAGCTTCGGACATTCGGCAGCCAGCTCAGGGGGTACTGGGCCAGCGCCTCGGCATCCGGCGTACTGGCTGAATCGGAAAATCGGGAAGGCGTGATCACCAAGTCAGCCCCGCCCTCGCTTTTCGGCGAATCCGACGTGGAGTGGTTGTGGCAGATTTCGGTGGAAGGCCGCCCCGTTTACCGGTCCACTTTTCTCAAGATCGCCGGGCTGACGCTGCAGCCTGCCACGAACGTCAAGGGTCCGGATTTCACCGTGCATGACATCAATGCCGAATTTGGCCTCATCCGCGTGGCCGAACGGCTGGTCGTAGAAGCGCCACCTCTTCGCTCCGGCCTTCAGTCCGGAAATACGGTCAACCCCGGCGCCGGTATTCCGGTTCACTACATGGTTGCCTTGCCTGCTGAACGCTACAATGGATACGTAAACGAATATGCCGGGCGGTTACGGCGCCTGACGTTTTTGGTCACTATTCCCACGTCCCTGTTTTTGCTGGGAATCTTTGCCGTCATGGTGGCATCCATCCGTCATAGCCTCAACCGGGTGGATGGGGCCCTTTCCCGCTTTCACCAGGGGAAAACGGACCGGATAGAAGGGGCCTTCCCGACCGAATTGCAGGTCCTTGTCGACAGGGTGAATGATCTGTTCGGCCAAAACAGAAAACTGGTTGAACGAACCCGAAAATACGTCACCAAGATCGCCCATGATTTGAACCATCCCCTGGCGGTACTCAAGAACGGCCTTCAAGGTCCGGTCGATACGGAAACCCTGAACCGTCAGGTGGACCGAATGACCGGGCTGGTGGACAGGTATGCAAGCCTGGCCCGGGCCATTGGCCCCGGGGGGCAGGTTGGCGGACCGCTAAATATCGCCGAGGTCCTCAAGGATATTCGTGACGGTTTTTCCATTCTCTATCGTCGCACCCCGTTGGCCATCGACGTGAAATGCGTCCCTGAACTGACATTTCTCCTCCCCCGCCACGACCTGGAAACCATGGTCAGCAACCTTCTGGGCAACGCCCACAAACATGCGAAAAGCAGGGTTGTGGTCTCCGCCGCCATCGAAAACAATTCGCTTGCCATCACCATAGAAGACGATGGCCCCGGCATTCCGAAAGAGAGAAGGGAAGCGGTTTTCAACTGGGGCAAGCGGCTCGACGAGGCGCCGCCGGGAACCGGTTTCGGCCTGTCCATCGTAAGGGATACGGCTGATCTCTACGAAGGAACCGTTGTGCTTGATGAATCCGCCATGGGAGGGCTTAAGGCCTAAATAAGGATACCTCAACCCACCCTTTCCAGATAGCTGAAGTCATGGACCTGAGCTGAATTCGGATCTGATATTGAACTTAAGGAGGTCAGGGCGTTTGAAGTGACCGCAAGAATTGTGAAAGCAACTCCGGCTGCGACGAAATATTGAGCTTCGCATAAGCGTTCTTGCGGTGCGTCTTGACAGTGCCCGGCGACATCTTGAGGTCATGCTGCCCCCTATCACCGCGCCGACCCCCTATCATACCTTGGGGGTATATCCCCGTTGCGGCGGTCAGCGTATCCTAAGCACGGAAATATGAGAATAATTACGCGCTGAACCGCAGGCCAAACAGCAAGGAAGCACAGGTTATGATCCCCGAAACGACTCTCGACGTTGAATTCTGCCGTCGCCACTTCCCGGCCCTGGACAGCGGCTGGGTGTTCCTGGAGAACGCCGGTGGAACACTGGTGCCGACCCAGGTGATCGAGCGCCTCAACCAGTTTACGTCCCAATACCAGGTGCAGCCGGGCGAGGGATACCAAGCCTCGCAAGCGGGCGCCCAGCGCATCGCCGGTGGCAAGGCGGTTCTGGCTCAACTGATCAACGCCGGTGATGATGAAATCGTCGTCGGACCGTCAACGACGAGCAATGTTTACGTCCTGTCCCATGCCTTGCAGCCGTTGATCCAGTCCGGTGACGAGATCATCGTCACCAACCAGGATCACGAAGCCAACAACGGCGCCTGGCGGGCCCTGGAGGCGAGCGGAATTATCGTCCGAGAATGGCGCATGAACGCCGATACGGACGATCTCGAGATCGGGGATCTGGAAGCCCTGCTTTCGGAACGCACGAAGCTCGTCTGTTTTACCCACTGCTCCAATATTGTCGGTTTGATTCACGATGTGAAGGCGATCACGCGCAAGGTCCATGATGCGGGCGGGCTGGTCTGCGTCGATGGGGTTGCGCTGATCCCGCACCGCCGGGTCGACGTCAAGGACCTGGATGTCGATTTCTACCTCTACAGCCCGTACAAGGTCTACGGCCCGCACATGGGGGTCCTCTACGGCAAACGTGACCTGTTGGCCCTGCTGGCCAACCAGAACCACTACTTCCTGGCCGGGGACGATTTCCAACGCCGGCTCTGCCCCGGAGGCTACAACTATGAACTGACGGCCGCCGCCGGTGGCATCGGCGAATACTTCGATGCCGTGCATGCCCACCATTTTCCCGGCGCCAACATCGGGACGCCGGAGCGATTGAAACAGGTGTTCGATCTGTTCGCCGCCCATGAACGGGGACTTTCGGAACGGATCGAGACGTTTCTGAGGTCCAAACCGGCGATCCGGCTGGCCGGACAAGGGGCGGGCGGGCGCGAACGCGTGGGCGTGTTTTCGTTTCTCGTCAACGGGTGCGATTCGGGTGAGATTCCGGAAAAACTGCGGGCCGGAAAAATCGGCCTCTACGCGGATGATTTCTACGCCGCGCGCTGCATCGACGCCCTCGGCGCACGGGCTCAACACGGCTTCGTAAGGGCGTCGCTGGCCCACTACAACTCGGACGACGATATCGGCCGGCTTATCGAGCAGTTGGACTCCATAATCTGAGCATCAAACAGGCGCACACCGCGGATTTGACTTCAAACGACAACAGGTAGCAACGCCACGAGGAAACACTGATGATTGTTACGGCGGCCTTCGCCGCGATCATTCTGGGCGCGCCGCCTGCCGTATCCGCCGAGACCCTTCGGGTCGGGGCGGAATGCGCCTACGCACCGTACCTCGGTCGGCAAGTTTACGGGCTATGACGTTGATGTCGCCAGGGCCCGCCACCATCATCGCCGAATAAGTCGACCGGGCAAGGCAGCCTTTACCTCCGCCACCGGGCGGCCCTGGCGCAGCAGGTCGGCCATCCGGCGCAGGGTGGGCCCGGCAAAACCGAAGAAGTGCTTATAGGAGGGGCACAGGTAATTGAGATTGGTTTTTCCATCGGGCGTCGGAGTGAAACGGTGCTTGGGGCAACCACCGTTGCAGGCGAAAAGAAATTCGCATTCGCGGCACTGGCGTGGGAGCAAGTCCCGCTTGTCTTGGCCGAACTGGCGCTGCCGTGATGCCCGCGCCAGGCGCTCAATGGAGTGTTCTTTGATGTTTCCCAGGCTGTGGGAGGGGTAGACGTAATGGTCGCAGGCATAAAGATCGCCGTTGTGCTCCAGTGCCAGGTCCTGCCCGCAGGTTTCGGCGAAAACACAAAGCCCCGACGGCATGCCCAGCCACAGGCCAAGCTGGACATCGAACAATTGCACGAAGACTGATCCGACGTCCCGCCGCAGCCACTCGTTGAATACGGCGCACATGAAACGGCCGTAGCCTTGCCGGGGAACGCTATAGGGAGCCACGGTCGCGGCGTCGTTTGACGCTGGCGGCGGGGCGAGCCCGCCGTCGCCGCACAAGCGCTCGACGAGCGGGATAAACTGCATGAAACGAGCCCCCTCGTCTCGGAGGAAGCGGTAGACCTCGCGGCCGTGACGTGCGTTGGCGCGATGGACGACCGTCAGCGTGTTGAACGCTACCCCTTCTCTGTGTAGCAGCCGGAGCGCACGGCGGACGGAGTCAAAGGTGGGGGCCCCTTTTCGCGTTTCGCGGTAACGGTCATGCAGCCGCCGTGGGCCGTCGATGCTGAGGCCGACCAGGAAGTCGTGTTCGCGCAAGAACACCGCCCAGCGTTCGTTCAACAATGTTCCATTGGTTTGCAGGGCATTGGATATCTTCAGGTCCGGTGTGCTGTACTGACGCTGCAACGCGAGTGCCTTGCGGAAGAACGCCCGGCCGAGCAGCGTCGGCTCACCGCCCTGCCACATGAACGTAACTTCGCCCGCTTCACGGTGTGCCTTGATGTAGTCCCGGATGAAAATTTCCAGGAGTCCATCGCTCATCCTGAAACGATGGTTTTCCGTATGGAACTTTTCCTTTTCGAGATAGTAACAGTAGCGGCAGTTCAGATTGCATTTTGGCCCGATGGGCTTGATCACCACCGAGAAGGACCCACCTGGCGGCGGTTCGCTCCCAGGCGTGGATGGGCATTGGTCCGGCATCTATCCGCCCAGCGCCCGGGCGATCTTTTGAACGGCCGGTTGGACATTTTCCACCGGTGTGCAACAGAATCCCAATAGCAGGCCCTGGCGCGGCGGCAGGTCGACAAAGTAGAACGATATGGGAAAGCTCAAGACGCCTGTTTCCTCTATCTTGCGTCTGGCCGTCGTGTCTTTGATCCCCGAAGGAAGCCAGCCGATGACGTTCATTCCGGCCCGCGCGGACGTCACCTGTAAGAGGCCGCCGAGTTGGCGGCCGATGGCGTCCACCAACGCTTCCTGACGTTCGGCATAGATCACGCGCATGCGCCGTACATGGACCGAAAAATAGCCGTCATCAATGAAATCCGCGAGAACGGCCTGGGATAGGGTGGGCACGCCACGGGTCAACAGGTGTACGGCGGCGCTGTACGCGTCCACCAACTCCGGCGGCACCACCAGATAGCCAATGCGCAGCGATGGGAAGAGCACCTTGCTGAAGGTCCCGACGTAGATAACCCGGCCGTTGCGGTCTATGGTTTGCAACGGAGCCAGCGGCGCGCCGGAAAAGCGGAACTCGCTGTCGTAGTCGTCTTCGACGATCCAGCTCCTCTTACGGGCCGCCCAAGCCAGCAGTTCCAGGCGCCGAGGCAGGCTCAACGTCACGCCCAGGGGATATTGGTGTGAAGGCGTGACCAGGGCCAGGCGGGCATTCGGCATGCCGGAGATCCCCGCGGAAACCTGCATTCCGTCATTATCCACCGGGACATTGACGATGCGAGCCCCAAGTCCAATGAGCAGATCGCGCATGGTCATGAAGGAGGGGTCTTCCATCAACACCACATCGCCGGGATCGAGAAGAAGCCATGCCGTGAGAGCAAGCGCCGTTTGCGCCCCGGCAACGACGATGACCTGGCCCTCGTCACATTTAATGCCGCGGGTATCGCGCAGATAGGTGGCGATCGCCCGGCGCAGGGGGCGATATCCCAACGGACTCCCATAGTTAAGCATTTCGACCGCCGGCCGGCGATAGCGGCGTGCCGTAAGCCGCGCCCAAACGCCGAAAGGGAATTGGTCGTAGGCCGGTTGGTTGGGCACGAAGGCGGTCGGTACCTGTGGCGGGTTATTGGACCGGCTTTTTGCCACCAGGGCGCCCCGCCGGGAGAGCGTGACCCCCGGTTTCGTCCGCCCGGCCTTTAATCTGTTCGGTTGTGGCGGCGGCAGGATTTGATTGGTAAGGTTGGCATCGACAAAAGTGCCGGCCCCAACCTTGCCTTCAAGAAAGCCCTCGGCGATCAGTTGCTCGAAGGCCGTCACCACGCTTGTTCGCGAGACGCCGAGTTCGATTGCCAGGGTGCGGCTGGAGGGTAGCCGCAGCCCCGACGGCAGGCGGCCGGAAAGAATCGCCTGACGGATCTGCGCGTCCAATTGCTGAAAAAGTGGAATGGGGGAGTTCCGCTCCAGGTTGACGAAGGAGAAGAGAGCTACGCCCAGCCGTTTCCGCACCGCAAACCCTCCGAACGATGACGCAATAAAATTACCAGATTCGGAATTGGTATGGTTAGTTTTTCCAAAATGGATATTAATCCTAAGACCAATTAATGTCTAACATAAACGGCTTCCAACCCTTTTGGCGGCGCCCATCCTGGCCATCGGTCGGTCGCGCATAAATGAAATGGACACGGGGCAGTAGCGGCCAGTATTGCGTTAAGGTCCAAAAAAAAATTGCTAAACGGGAGCAACCAACGAATAATCAAACATTGACTTAATGGGAGGCTAAAGAAATGACACCTAAGAAATTGGGATTGATCCCGCTCGTTGGGCTTGCGCTCATGATATCGCAGGCCGGCACCACAACCGAAGCATTGGCGGCGCCCTGTCCGGCCGTAACCGTAGCCAAAGACATGGGTATCAAGGGCAAATACCCCCAGCAGTTCGAGTTGGCGGAGTTCGAGAAGCTGGCCAATTGCAAGCTGACTTTCAGCGAGAACCCGGCGATAGGCAAGCTGAATTCCAGAATTGTCGGCAACCCGTCGTCGTTGCCGCCGCTGGCCGAGCGCCTGCCGGATGAGCCCTTGGTCGTCGCACCCTATGACGCCATCGGAAAATATGGCGGCGTTTTCGATATGCTGTCAAACGCGACAGAAGCCGGCACCTCGGATCTGTTATCGACACGGCATGTTAATTTCGTTCGGTTTTCCGATGATTTGGCGACAATCGTGCCGAACGTCGCCAAAGGCTGGAAGTGGAATGACGATTTCACCCAGCTCACCTTCTTCCTGCGCAAGGGCCATAAGTGGTCCGATGGCGCGCCGTTTACCGCGGAAGACGTCAAGTTCTGGTATGACAACCTGAACATGGACACAAACGTTATTGAAAAGGCGAAAGACTATTTGCGTCCTGGCGGTAAGAATATGGTCGTCGATGTAATCGACCCGCAAACTGTTCGCTTTACGATGGCGGTGCCCTATCCAGGATTACTGGCTCATTTCGCCACTCACTTCGGCCAGGGTTTCCAGCCGAAACATTTCCTCGGCCGGTTCCACCCGGCGATCAATCCGGATGCGGATAAACTGGCCAAAGCGGCTGGCTTTGAAAAGGGCTACGATGTCGTTAACTTCTATTACGGCCAGTCCGACTGGACCGATGTGCCGTCACCGATGCTCAAGGATCCTACCAAGATCGCGAAACTGCCGGCCGCTATTCAGCCGTCGCTGGAATCCTACATCACCGTCGCCGACACCACGGAGGGGCGGCACTATGTGGCCAATCCATACTTCTACATGGTCGATACGGCCGGTAATCAATTGCCCTACATCAACGAACAGGATGAAGTTTACATCAATGATAACGAAGTCCGGATTTTGAAGGCAATCAACGGCGAGTACGACTATAAGCTGCAATCACTGTCCCTGCCCTCCGCCCCGGTTCTCATGGACAATGCGGAAAAGGGCAACTACACGGTCGACCTTGCGCCGGAGATCGCGGGACCGACCTTCGCCTTCAACGTAACCTCCGCCAATCTGGAAAAGCGTAAGGTCTTCGGCGACCTAAGGTTCCGTCAGGCGATGTCGGTCGCGATCAATCGCGACGAGATTAACGAGGTCGCGTTCTTCGGCCTGGGTACGCCGAAGCAATATGTGGTATTCAGCCCGCCGCCGGCGTTTGTCCCCAAAGAGATGTTGCAGTACTACACACAGTTCGATCCGAAACTGGCCAAGAAGTTGCTGGATGAGGTCGGCGTGGTCGACAAGGACGGCTACGGCAATCGTGATCTGCCCAATGGCGACAAGTTGGTGCTGAACCTGCAATTCGCGACACAGGGCCTCGCCAGCGAAGTCGTTGAGCTTGTCGCTCAGCACTGGACGAACGTTGGCATCAAAACGACGTCGAAGGAAGTGACACCGGACGAGTTTCGCTCCGCCCAGTCGGCCAATCAGCTCGACGTAACGATGTGGAGAAAGAGCCAGCCCCTGGCTATTATTCTCGGCAATCCGGAGCTGTTAAAGCCACCCTTCGAGAACTATTTTGGAGTCCGTACCGGCATGCTTTGGGCCGAATATATCGATAGTAATGGTTCCGCCGGCGTCAAGCCGCCTGAATACGTTTACCAGCTAATTGCCGATATCGATAAGTTCCAGGCTACGGTCGTGGGTACACCGGAATCCGACAAGATCGGTGCCCGTCTGGTGAAAAATATGACCGAAAACCTGCTGTTCATCGGTACGGTACTGGCGCCCGCGCCGATCTACCATCGGAACGCTCTGAAAAACTTCCCGAAGTTCAAAACTGCGTCCTATGAGTATTATCGGACCTACCCCTACAGGGCCCAGCAATGGTACCTTGATGAGTAATGACTTGGTAATCTGAAAGAAAAATGCCGGGCGTTATCGGCGCCCGGCATTTTTTCCTCCTAAAAGAAATAGGGTAAGCTAAGCCTTATCGGCCGGAGGGAGAGGGGGAGGTTTGCGACAATGCTGCAGTTTGGCCAGTTCGTCGTTACGCGCGCCTTCATGGCGGTCGTCACATTGTTGACGGTATCCTTTATTGTTTTCACCTTAATGGAATTGGTACCCGCTAACTGCGCCGAGCGCTATGTGGCGTTTAAAAACACCCAGGGTGGCCAGATTACCATCGCCGACATCGAAGCCGAGGAACGGCGCATGGGCCTCGACAAGCCCTACGCCCTTCGGTGGGCGAGCTGGGTCGGCAACGTCTTTTTCAGGGGAGATTTTGGGGAGAGTTGCATCCTGCGGGTAGGCATTAACCAGTTGCTCGGGCAGAAATTCTGGATCTCCTTGGGCCTATGCCTTACGGCCCTCGTATTCGCATACGCTATTGCCATACCGGCCGGAATATTGTCGGCCTCCTCAAATAACGCCACGCTCAATAATTCCATTCGTTTCTTCAGCTATTTAGGATTGGCGATGCCGAATTTCCTGCTGGCGCTGATGATTATGCTCTTTTCCACGGTTGTGTTCGGCGACAGCCTGACAGGACTATTCAGCAAGGAATTCAGGGACGCCGCCTGGTCCTATGATCGGGTGATGGATTTCCTGTCCCGGGCCTGGTTGCCGATCTTTATTCTGGGCTGGTCCGCCACCGCTTTTGCGCTTCAAACCGTGCGGGCCTTGATGTCTGATGAAAACGGGAAACTCTATGTAACCGCGGCCCGGGCCCGTGGACTTTCCGGGCGGCGGTTGCTGTGGCGATATCCGGCGCGTCATGCCCTGGGGCCAATCATTAACTCGTTAGGGTTCGACCTGAACCGTGTATTCAACGAGTTGCCCATCGTCGCCTTGATTCTGGTCCTGACTGAATCGGGCGCGCTGTTGATCGAGGCGCTGGCCCGCTCCAATGACCAACAGCTCGCGGGCGCCATAATTTTCATGCTCACGGCCTCGATCGTCGTCCTGAACTTTGTGACCGATATACTTCTTGCCATTATTGACCCCCGAGTCTGGCGCAGCATCATGGGTGGGGGGTGACAAGATGACTGATGTGACGAATACGGCATTATCAGACAGCGCCACCTTGCAGGAACAAAAACGCAAGGAAGCCTATTTTACCGCCAGCCAGTTGCAATTGATTTGGGCCCGCTTCCGTAAAAACCGGTCCGCCATGGCTGGTGGGGTGGTTCTGCTAGCCTTGATTGCGATGGGCGTCTTCGCACCGTTCCTGTCGCCCTATGACCCGACCATTGCGGGGCGGGATCCGACCTACCAGAATGGAGCCCCGCAAATACCCTATTTTTGGGACGACAATGGCTTTTCTCTGCGGCCGTTTATCTATTCCTATGAACGGGAGCGGTCGATAAAGAGCAACTTCCGTTGGGTAAGTAAGGTCGACAAGGACAAGCGCCGCTACGTAAGGCTGTTCGTAACCGGCTGGGAATACTACGTTATCGATGTGGATGTGGATTTTCCGGGTAAAACCTTTGACATCAGTTTCCGAATGTTCAAATCGAACCTTCACCTGTTTGGCGTCGATGAGGGCAAGATCCATTTATTCGGCACCGATTCGCCCGGCAAGGATATCTTTTCGAGGACCCTGCACGCGATCTATACCTCCCTAGCCGTGGGCACGATCGGCGTTTTCATCAGCTTCGTTCTGGCCCTGGTGATTGGGGGCGTGTCGGGCTATTTCGGCGGCATGTTGGATAGCGTCTTGCAAATGATCACCGATGCCGTTCGGACCGTGCCGGCAATTCCACTGTTCATGGCCCTGGCGGCGTTTGTGCCGGACGAATGGAGCGCCGAACTCCGCTTCCTCTTCATCTCCATCATATTGGGATTGATTGGCTGGCCGACCTTGGCCAGGCGCGTGCGAACCCACTTGCTGACCGAGCGCTCCCAGGATTATGTGCTGGCGGCGCAACTTTGCGGCGCGTCCCCCAGCCATGTCATCCGCCGTCACCTGCTGCCAAGTTTCACCAGTTACATCATCGTCGATCTGGTGATTTCTTTTCCCTACATGGTGCTCTCGGAAACCGCACTTAGCTTTATCGGCCTGGGCCTTAAGGATCCGGTCAACTCCCTTGGAGTGATGCTGCAGAACGTCACCAAAACGGATGTTTTGCTGAATTACCAATGGTACTTCATCCCTGTAATTTTCTTCATGGCACTGGTGATGGCCTTTGTTTTCGTTGGCGACGGGCTGCGCGATGCGGCCGACCCCTATTCGGGCCACAAATAATGAGCAGTCCACTCATCAAGGTCGAAAACCTGACCCTGCGGTTCAAGACTGACGAAGGGCTGATTACGGCGGTCGATAATGTTTCCTTTGAGCTTGCGCCCGGTGAAATCATGGGGTTGGTCGGTGAATCGGGTTCCGGCAAGTCGGTGACGGCTAAGTCTCTGATGTTGTTGAATCCCGGAAACGCGGTTTATTCGCCGGAAAGCCGGATTACCTTGGCCGCCAATGGGAAAACCGTGGATGTGTTCAACCTGAAATCCCCGCGCGAGTTGAAAGTCGTGCGCGGCGGGGCAATATCCATGATCTTCCAGGAGCCCATGGCGAGTTTCGCGCCGGCCATAACCATCGGTGATCAGATGGTTGAGCAGCTCCAGCTGCACGGGGACATGTCCGAGCGACAGGCCAAGGATTTCTCCATCGAGATGCTTGAGCGGGTCGGTATTTCCGACGCGGGCACGCGGTTCAAACAATATGCCTTCGAGTTTTCCGGCGGCATGCGCCAGCGGGCGATGATCGCCATGGCGCTATCGACCAAACCGAAGCTGCTGATCGCCGACGAGCCGACAACGGCGTTGGACGTCACCATTCAGGCGCAGGTGATCGACCTGATGAAGGACCTGATCGCCGAATTCGGCATGGCGATCCTTTTCATCACCCACGATCTTGGGGTTATCGCGCAAACCGCCGACCGCGTCGCCGTGATGTATCTCGGCAATATCGTCGAGACCGGCTCGGTCCGCCAAGTGATCCGGGAGCCGGCGCATCCCTACACCCAGGGGCTCCTGCACGCGATCCCGAAACTCGAACATCTCGACGAGCCTTTGACGCCAGTGCCGGGGGACATCCCGAGCCCGCTCGACCGGCCATCCGGTTGCGTCTTTCATACGCGCTGTTCGCAAATGATAGAGGGCAAATGCGATACCTCGGTTCCGGCCGTGACCACGCTGACAGAGGGTCACGCGGCTTCGTGTTTTGTCGCTCAAGGCGGCACTGACGGTGAATCGGAGGCATTGGCATGAATGGCACGCCCCTTATTTCGGCTAAAAACCTTTCGGTGCATTATGGCCTCGGCCTAAAGCTGTTCGGCGAAAGACAGTATGTCCGCGCCATCGAAAACGTTTCGCTCGACATCCCGCAAGGTTCCTTCTTCGGCTTGGTGGGCGAAAGCGGTTCGGGAAAAACGACGTTCGGCCGCGCCATCCTGAGGGCCGCGCCGATCACCAAAGGGCATATTAATTACAACGACGGGGAGGTCGACTACGACGTCGCCACGATCGGCAAGGTGGATTTGAAGGATTACCGCAAGCGCTCCCAATTGATCTTCCAGGACCCATACGCGGCGCTGAGCCCCCGCATGACGGTGCGCGATATCATCGCCGAACCCCTGGAGGTCATGGGCCTGACCTCGTCACGCGCAGAGACGGATGAGCGGGTGCGTGAAATCGCGGCCAAGTGCCGGCTCAATCTGGAGCATCTGCGGCGTTTCCCGCATGCATTTTCAGGCGGGCAACGCCAGCGTATTTCCATTGCCCGCGCGTTGGTCTGCCAGCCAAAGTTCCTGGTCGCCGACGAAAGTGTTGCCGCCCTCGATGTCTCTATTCAGGCCGATATCCTCAATCTCCTGAAATCTCTAACGGAGGAATTGGGGATTACTTTCCTGTTCATCAGCCACGACCTCAGTGTCGTCGCCCATGTCTGCGATCATGTGTCGGTGATGTATCTCGGCCAGCTTGTGGAATTGGCGCCGACCAGGAAGCTGTTCGCCCAATCACTCCACCCCTACACAGCGGCCCTGTTCTCGGCGATTCCATCACTTGATCCTGATGATCATCACAAGGCGATTAAGCTCGAGGGTGAAATCCCCAGCCCGCTTTCTCCCCCGTCCGGCTGCCGCTTTCACACCCGCTGTTCTCATGTTCAGGCGCGGTGTCAAAAGGAAAAGCCTGAATGGCGCGAACTCGACAATGAACACTTCGTCGCCTGTCACTTCGCCGAAGAGTTGAACCTGTAAATGGGTGTGAATCCATTGTTGGTATTCCCTGTCCTCCCTCACAATCTTGCAAAGCAACGCGGAACCAGTGTAGCCACCTTCCCAACCGAATCTGGTCAAAAGTATATCTCATGCCATGAATATTCTCTTCATAACAGCCGATCAGTGGCGGGGCGAATGCCTGTCCATGCTGGGCCATCCCCATGTCAAGACGCCGAGCCTGGACGCTCTCGCCGCCGACGGCGTGGCTTTCAAGCGCCATTATGCACAGGCAACGCCCTGTGGCCCGTCCCGGACTTGCCTCTACACCGGCATGTACATGCAAAACCACCGCTCGGTACTCAACGGGACACCGCTGGATACCCGTCACACCAATGTAGCATTGGAGGCCCGTAAAGCCGGCTACAAGCCAGCGTTGTTCGGTTATACCGACATCAGCCCCGACCCACGCCAATACGCGCCCGGTGACTATGTCCTTGGCAGTTACGAGGGGGTGTTGCCGGGCATGGTTCCGATCACTCATTTAAACAGCGGCCGGAAACCGTGGCTTGCGCACCTGAAGGCGAAGGGTTACCAGATCCCGGCCGATCCTTCGGCCATGTTCGAGGCCCGGCCTGCGTATCCGGGTGCGGAAAATAAGGGCAAAACCTTCGCGCCCGCCAGTTTCAAGGCGGAAGACAGCAGCACGGCGTTCCTCGTTGACGAGGCGATCAAATACCTTTCGGTGCGCCAGGACAGCCCTTGGTTCGTACACCTGTCCTTTCTTTCGCCCCACCCCCCTTACATCGTGCCGGAGCCTTTTCACGATCTGTACGACGCGGAAAACATGCCGCTTCCCGTGCGTCAAGTGACGCCGGAGATAGAGGCGGCCCAACACCCCTGGCTGAGGCATTTTCTATTCAACCAGCGGGGATCGGGGTATAGCTTCGGCAATGACTCCCGCGACAATCTTTCCATTTCGGAGCGGGATCTGCGTCAAATCCGGGCCACTTATTACGGCATGATGACCGAAGTCGATGTCCAAATCGGGCGGCTGATGGATTTTCTCAAGCAGACCGGCGCCTATGACGATACCCTGATCGTCTTTACGTCCGACCATGGCGATCATTTGGGCGATCACTGGATGTTTTCCAAGTACAGCTACTTCGACCAGACGTTCCACGTCCCCCTTATTGTCCGCGATCCGGCGCCCGGCGCTAGCCATGCGCGCGGGTCCGTCGTTGATGCCTTCACCGAGAGCATCGACATCATGCCGACCATTCTCGAAGGGATCGGTATGAATATTCCGGCCCAGTGTGACGGCAAATCCTTGTCGCCGTTCTGCCGTGGCGAACACCCCGAAGGGTGGCGGCGGGAATATCACGCGGAATTCGATCTAAGGAGTCCCTACGAAATTGATGAGGCCCCTCCCTTGGGATTGAAAGCGAAGCAATGCATGGCCAACATCATCTGCGATGAACGGTATAAATACGTTCATTTCACCACCCTGCCGCCCCTGTTCTTCGATCTCGAGGAAGATCCTGACGAGTTCCGTGACCTGGCCGCCGACCCCGCCTATCGGGAGCGTGTCCTCGACTACGCTGGAAAGATGTTGAGTTGGCGCATGGAACACGACGAACCGGCACTCGGTGGCTTGCCCCTGACCCCCAAAACATAGTCGTGCGGTAACTGCCGCCTGGATGACGCCATCGGCGCAGGCGCTTCCGAAAAGGCCGGATTCGTGGAAGCGGCAAATGACCAGATGTAAGCTGCCGAGTGAATACCGTCTCAGCACAAGCTTGTGTCGAAAAGGGGCTTGCCTGGCCCCGTTCTAAATCCCCATTTCCGCCTTGACTTCGCTGAAACAGCGGATGGCGAACCGCAGGTCTTCGCGGCTATGGGCGGCGGAGATCTGGGTGCGGATGCGGGCTTTGCCGTCGGGGACCACCGGGAAGGAAAAGGCGATCACATAGACGCCTTTTCCTAACATCCGTGCGGCGAAATCGGCCGCCCTGGACGCGTCGTAAAGCATGATCGGGACGATCGGGTGGCTGCCGGGCAGAATGTCGAAACCGCGGGTACTCATGCCTTGTCGGAAAAACCGCGTATTGTCCTCCAGCTGGTCGCGCAGTTCCGTCGTTGCTTCCAGCAGGTCCATCGCCTTGAGGACGCCCGCCACGACCGGCGGGGCAACGGTGTTGGAGAACAAATAGGGGCGCGAGCGTTGCCGCAGCAATTCAATGATTTCCTTGCGCCCGCTGGTGTAGCCCCCGCTGGCCCCTCCCAGGGCCTTGCCCAGCGTGCCGGTGGTAATATCGACGCGCTTTATACAACCGCAATGTTCGTGAGTGCCTCGGCCGTGGCGCCCGACAAAACCGACGGCATGACTGTCGTCAAAATGTACCAGCGCATCGTAGCGCTCGGCGAGACTGCAAACCTTGCCCAACTGGGCGAAGTAGCCGTCCATTGAGAAAACACCGTCGGTGGTGATCAGCTTGAAACGGGCCCCGGCCGTATCCGCCGCCTTGAGTTGGGCTTCCAAGCCCTCCATGTCGTTGTTGCGGTAACGGTACCGTTTGGCTTTGCACAGGCGTATCCCGTCGATGATGCTGGCGTGGTTAAGCTCGTCCGAGATCACGGCGTCTTCCGGGCCGAGCAGGGTCTCGAACAGGCCGCCGTTGGCGTCGAAGCACGATGGATAGAGAATGGTATCCTCGGTGCCGAGGAACCGGGTCAGTCTTTCTTCCAGTGTCTTGTGGATGGCTTGGGTGCCACAGATGAAGCGGACCGACGCCATGCCGTAGCCCCAGTCCTCCAAACCCTGTCTGGCGGCGGCGTTGACCAGTGGATTCTGAGCCAGCCCAAGATAGTTGTTGGCGCACATGTTCAATACGCTCTCACCACCCTGCACGCCGACATGGCTGCCCTGGGGCGAGGTGATGACACGTTCTTCCTTGTAAAGGCCATTGTCGCGAATTGCCTTGAGTTGCTGCCGCAGGTGCTTTTTGAATTTTCCGTACATTTACCCGTTCTCCACCGTGCCAATGCTGCTACTCGCTCCATTTCAAAATCACTTTGCCGGCCTCTCCGGCGCACATCGCCTCGAATCCGTCCTGGAAATCCTTATAGGGGAGCCGATGGGTAATAATCGGGCTGATATCCAAACCGGATTCGATCATCACCGACATCCGATACCACGTTTCATACATTTCCCGGCCATAGATGCCCTTGATGGTCAGCATATTGAAAATAACCGAGTTCCAGTCGATGGACATCTCGCCCTCGGGAATACCAAGCAGGGCAATCTTTCCGCCGTGGCACATGTTGGAAATCATGTCGCTGAATGCCGCCGGGCTGCCGGACATCTCCAGGCCAACGTCGAAACCTTCCGACATGCCCAGTTCCTTCTGCACGTCCCCGAGCTTTTCGCTACGAACATCAACTCCCCGTGTCGCGCCCAGTTGCAGCGCCATTTCCAGCCGTGACGGGTTAAGGTCGGTAATGACAATATGACGGGCGCCGGCCTGCTTGCATACCGCCGCCGCCATGCAACCAATTGGGCCGGCGCCGGTGATCAGGACGTCTTCGTTGATCAGGCCGAACTGCAGTGCCGTGTGCACCGCATTGCCGAAGGGGTCGAACAGCGACGCGATATCGAGGTCGATGCCGGGACGATGCACCCAGACGTTGGACATGGGAAGAGCGATGAACTCGGCGAAAGCCCCCGGCCGGTTGACTCCGATACCGCTGGTGTGGGCACACAGGTGCCGCCTGCCGGCCATGCAGTTGCGGCAGCGGCCACAAACAATGTGGCCTTCTCCGGAGACGATCTCTCCCGGATGGAAGTCATTGACATTTTCGCCGACGGAGATGACTTCGCCGACAAATTCGTGGCCAACGACCATTGGCAAGGGAATGGTTTTTTGCGCCCAGGCATCCCAATTGTAGATATGCAGGTCGGTACCGCAGATGGCGGTACGCAGAACTTTGATAAAAACGTCATTGATGCCGAATTCCGGTATGGGCGCCTCTTCCAGCCACAAGCCCTCGGCGGCTTCCCTTTTTACCAGCGCCTTCATCGTATTCATGTCTGATCTTCCTTGTATAATTCCGCTATGGCGGATTATAGTCTGTTATAGTAGAATTCAAACATCCAATTTACAAGAACTCAATCCACTATATCGGATGTAAAAAACCTTGGGCCGTAAGATGCCGATAAAAACCTCCATTGATCCCCTGTCACAGCTCTTGTGCGAAAAGGTGAAATCCCTGCGAAAGAATCAGGACTGGACCCTGGAAGTGCTTTCCGCGGCTTCCGGTGTCAGCCGTTCGATGTTGAGTCAGATAGAACGCGGCAAAGCCAATCCGACACTGGCGGTCGCCTGCCGGATCGCCCATGCATTTGGCATTACCATTGGCGAACTTGTTGAAGAGCCTTGGTCGGAATCAACAATCAAGGTCATCCGCCATGATGACCCTACCCATTTGTATCGGACCGACAACCAGTGCAGAATTCGTACCCTTTCACCGCTGAATACAGAGAAAACGGTCGAGTTTTACGAACTGGCTATCAGTCCGCAGGCGGAGCTTCGCAGCGCGCCCCATTTTGATGGTACGCGGGAGTTTCTGACGGTGGAAAAGGGCAGCGTTAGTGTCCTGTCAGGCACGGACACCTGTAAGCTTCGCAAGGGAGATTCCGCCCATTATCGTGCCGACCTGGATCATGTGATAAAAAATTCCGGCAAAGGAACGGCGGTCTGCTTTCTTGTGGTTGATTACACCTAAATCCCGGTGGATATAACAAAATGAAAATCACGGAAATCCGGACAACCCCGCTCCTCATCCCGTTTAGAAGCCCTACTGCTGGTCACAGGAGAAGACGGACGGCGCCCATGTGATCCTGGTGGAGGTGTCGACCGATGAGGATGTTACGGTCTGCGGCGAATGTATCAGCACGCCAACGGCGGCTGGCGTCGAGGCCTTCATATCCTATGACGCCTACGATGTTTGCCGGGCAGAGGCCGCCGATCTGATCGTCCTGGGACTCAACGAAACCAGCGGGATCAATCGTTTCATCAAGGCCGGGCGCATCGCCGAGGCGGCCGGGATTAGTATCTGCATCCATGGCCTCTGCGAAACCGGCATCACCACATGCGCGGCCCACCAAGCGGCCACGACGCTTCCCAATCTGGACGACGGCAACCAGTATATGAATCATTTTCTGCCATGGGACATCATCGAGAGCCTCGATTTAACACTGAAAACCGGTAAGCTGCCGTTGCCTTCCTGCCCCGGTCTGGGTTTTGAGCTGGTTTGGAATACCGTGGCGCGGGCCAGGGAACCGTACGAAAAGAGTCTCGGTTGACGTAGGCCACTAGGGAGATTTACTCGTCATGACGGAACGATACGAAGCAGTCGTGATCGGCGCCGGCATCATTGGTGCTGCCGTGGGGCTGGAACTTAGCCGCAAAGGGTGGAAAACCCTTAATATCGATAAACTCCCCGCCGCTGGTTACGGCTCAACTTCGGCCTCCTGCGCGATCATCCGCACACACTACTCGACACCTGACGGAACCGCTTTCGCCTACGAAGGCTATTACTACTGGAAGGACTGGTCGACTTATCTCGGCGTTGAAGACGAACGCGGGCTCGCAAAATTTCACGACCGTGGCTGCCTGATTATGAAGACCGAGACGAACGGTTATTTGAAGAAATTACTCGAACATCAGCGCACAATCGGCATTCCATTCGAGGAATGGAACACCGAGGTCATCAAGGCGAGGATGCCGCATATGGATCTCAACACCTACGCCGCGCCGAAACGGCCGGAAGACGAGGGCTTCGGCGAGCCAATCGGCGGCACCATCCAGGGTGCCGTGTTTTTCCCCTGCGCCGGTTACATCTCCGACCCACAGCTGGCCACCCACAACATCCAGCGTGCCGCGGAAGCCGCCGGTGGCAGGTTCAAGTTCAACGCGGAAATCGGGGAAATCCGTAAGAATTCAGATGGCCGCGTTATCGGAATAACGCTGATCGACGGCACGGAAATCGATACTCCCGTGGTGGTCAATGTGGCCGGACCGCACTCTCATAAAATCAACACGATGGCCGGTGCCACGGCGGATATGAATATCTCGACAAAGGCGCTTAAACAGGAGGTCGCCCACCTCCCGATGCCGGTCGAAAACTGGGATGAGATCGGAATCGTCACCTCCGACAGCGACATCGGCTGCTACACCCGGCCGGAGAGGGGCAATTTCCTGCTGATCGGCAGCGAGGATCCGGAATGCGACCCACGGGAAGTCGTCGACCCGGACAACTACGACGAAAACTTCACCGAGCAGTGGAAGATTCAGGCGATACGTACCGCCCAGCGTATTCCGACTCTCGGTATCCCGAGCCGGATGAAGGGCGTGGTGTCGCTGTATGACGCGTCCGACGATTGGATACCAATCTACGACAAGAGCTGCGTGCCGGGTTTCTACATGGCCTGCGGCTCCAGTGGGAACCAGTTCAAGAACGCGCCACCCGCCGGTGCCATGATGGCCGAACTGATCGAGGAGGTCGAAGCCGGGCGTGATCACGACGCCGAACCGCTGCAGTTCCATATGAAATACACTGATCGGCCTATCAACGTCGGTTTCTACAGCCGACGACGTAAGGTCAATCCGGACAGCAGCTTCTCGGTTTTGGGGTAACGCCCCTGGGGACGGCTCTATAGTTCGCTGTTAAGAAGCCTGTTTGAGCACTGATCGAGGCATCATCGCAACCCATATGGCGGCGATAATTTTGCGCAAAAGTATCCTCAACCACTTGAGGATGAGGCGCAGGTTGTAGCCGACGGCGCTCATGACGGCG
>JAJRSS010000316.1 GCA_024278615.1 Alphaproteobacteria bacterium | reverse complement strand
GACCCGGACGAATTGTACCGAAGGGGATGTGAATGGGCCTATGGGGAGGGGAAAGACATCACCCGGTTCAGGGGCGTTTCCCTGGGCCGGCAGTTTTCATCGGAAGTCGGTCTTTTCATTCTCGCCCATGCCACCACCCATGCCGCCCTGGACCGCATCTGCGGCCGATTCCGCCCCGAGGAAATTGTCCTGGTGGACCTTTCGTCATTTTACGACGTCCTTGACCCGGACCAGGTCCAACGATTGGTCGCCGACGTGGCGGCCCGCAACAATGCCCGTTTCGCCGACCGGCTGTCTCCCCTGGCGGCGAACGATCCGGCCCATCATCTTATCTATGGTTACGGCCCCTTGCCGGCGGAAAAAGGACCCAAACCCTTGCTGCGCCACCTTTATACGTGGGTCCTGGGCTTGGTTTCCCAAGCGCGGTGGCGGTCGGGAGGCCGGCCGCCGAAAGTCCTGGTGTGGCTGAACAACAAGTCCCTGCTTGGCGTCGCCGGTGAGTTTGACGGGGGATCCATCGCGCCGGTCTTCCTGTCCGAATCGGCGCCCAAGTCGGCCTCGTTCGTCGGCCAGTGCCTGCGTTCGGGCATTTTCCTCGGCCGATTGCCGGAAGCCGCGCTGAGCAGGGAAGAAGACGAAGCCATCGACGGCATGATCGAAGCGCTGGAACGCCGGTGGGCCGGCGGCGGGGATTTTTTTCTCGACGCCCAAAGGGCGTTTGTCCGCCGCCGGCTGTTCAATAGCGGAAGGCTGCGCGGCATGGCGCGCCTGATCAAATCCTATGACCGGCTGTTCCGCCAACACCGTTTCCACCGGGTGGTGGTGGCCGACGCCACCAATGCCCGGTCCGCCATTGTCTGTGAACTGGCGGGCCGGGATGGCATTCCCGCCGACGAGCTGCTCAACGGCATGTTCCTGACCCCGATGAAAGACGCCACCCGGTGCGGCGGCGGCGACGCCCGGCCGGTGGTGACGCGCCAGCTTGCCTGGGGCGCCGTGGGCCGCCGCTGGATCGAAACCGTGGAACCTTCCATGGACTGCATCATTACCGGATACCCGGCCATGGACGGCCTTCGCCGTCGCGCCGGCAAACCCAAGGCGCGGTCCCAATGGCGGCGGGCGCTGTTGCTTTCCACCTATGCCAACCTGGGCGATCCCCGGGCCCTTCGCGCCAACATTTCATCGACCATGGTTTCCATGGCCCGGGTGCTGCGGGACAACGGGTTGGAGGAAATCCGCGTAAAACTTCATCCCGGCGCCGACAACAGAGCCCATTTCGAGGGCATGTTCGCCTATTACGGCCTGCCCTGCACGGTGTTGGGCGACGTTCCCCTGGAGGATCAGGTGGAATGGGCGGACATGGTGGTCGGCCCGGTCAATTCGGGCGCCTTCCCCGAAGCCCTGGCCATGGGCAAGCCTTACTACGCGGTGCGGCCGGAACCATCCAGCATCGATAAACGGATGATCGAAGGCATCGAGGTGATCTCGTCCGCCCGGCAGTTGGGCCGCATGCTGGAAACGGGCCATGTTCCCGATGGCGCCGCCGCCCTGGACCTTCTGTGCGCCGCCCGGCGGCATCCCCGTTCGTCAAAACGCTTCTGGCGGGTGCTTGAGGATTCGGTGGCGCCGTGATCGATGGCAAGAAAGTCCTGGCCGTGATCACCGCCAGGGGCGGCTCCAAGGGCCTGCCGGGCAAGAACGTGCGCCAGGTGGGCGGCAAGCCCCTGGTCGCCTGGAGCATCGCCGCGGCCAACGCCTCGTCCTATATCGACCGGCTGATCCTGTCTTCCGACGATGAAGAGATCATTGAAACCGCCAAGGGGTTCGGCTGCGAGGCTCCCTTTGTCCGCCCGGCGGAGCTGGCCGGCGACGGCGCGCCGTCGGAAGAGGTGCTGATTCATGCCCTGGACAACACGGACGGGGAATTCGACTATCTGGTCTTGTTGCAGCCGACCTCGCCCCTGCGCCGGGCGGATGACATTGATGCCTGCCTGGAAGCCTGCCGCCGGAGCGGGGCGCCGGCCTGCGTCACCGTGACCCCGGCGGAAAAATCCCCGTACTGGATGTACGCCCTGGAAGGGGGCAACAAAATGCGGCCTTTGCTCACGGCGCCCGGCCCGGCCTACCGGCGCCAGGACCTGCCCGCGGCCTATGCGCTGAACGGCGCCGTGTTCGTCGCCGAAATACCCTGGTTTCGAGCCCGCAAAACCTTTGTCGCACCGCAGGCCATTGCCCATGTCATGCCCCGCGAGCGGTCCCTGGACGTGGATACCGCCCTGGACCTGTTGTTCGTCGAGGCGATAATGGCCGCCCATGCCGATGCCGACGAAGCCAGCGGCGGGGAAACCCGGTGAAGATTTTCTTCGGCGACCTGGTCCACACCTGGGAAAAGGTCAGCCTGTGGACCTTTCCCCTGAACGTCGGCTACGTGGGCGCTTACGCGCGAAAGGAACTGGCCGGCCGGGCGGATGTGGAGCTTCGCATCTTCAAGCGCCCGGAGTTGATGATCCAGGCCATTCGCCAGGAAAACCCCGATATCGTGGGGCTTTCCCATTATGTGTGGAACGCCAACCTGAACCGGCTGGTTTTCCAGCTGGCCAAGCGTTGCGACCCGGGCATCCTGACCGTCGGCGGCGGGCCCAATTTCACCAGCGCCAATGCCGACGAAGCCCATGCCCGGGCCTTCTTCGCCGCCAGCCCGGACTGCGACGCCTATGTGGTCAACCAGGGAGAACTGGGTTTCGCCGAAGTGGCCGGGGCGTTTCACCAGTGCGGCGGGGACGTGCGGGCCTTTCGCGCCCGGCCCGTCGCCGGCGCCCTGGTCAACGACGGGAACGGCGGGGTGCATCTCGGCGAGGCCCTGGACATCATCCGCGACCTGGATGAAATTCCATCCCCGTACCTGACCGGCCTGATGGACCCGTTTTTCGATGAGCCGTTCGTTCCCATCCTGGAAACCAACCGGTCCTGTCCCTATCGCTGCACCTTCTGCGCCTGGGGGATCGGCACCGGCAAGCTGGCCCGGTTCAGCGAAGGCCGGGTCATGGACGAGATCGAGTATTTCTCCCGCCGCTGCACGAAATCGGCCAACATGTTCATCGCCGACGCCAATTTTTCGGTGTTGGAACGGGACGCGGCGTTCGCCCGCCGGCTGCGGCGGTGCCGGGACAAACACGGCTATCCCGGCCATGTGAGCATCCAGTGGAACAAGACCCGCCCCGACCGGGTGCTGCGGGTGGCCCGGGAACTAGGCGGCATGGCGGAAGTCGGCGCGTCCATGCAATCCCTGGACCCGCGGGTGCTCGCCGCCATCAAGCGCCGCAACCTGACCCTGGACGACGTGGCCGGCATGACCGAAACCCTGCGGGCGGAAGGCAACGACATCCCCCTTTTTTCGGAACTGATCGTCGGGCTGCCCCTGGAAACCCGGCATGGCCATATCGCCGCCAACAGGAAGCTGGTCGACCTGGGGGCCGAGATTTTCAATTACAACCTGCACCTTTTGCCGGGCACGGAAATGGATTCGGCCCTTTCCCGGCGGGAATTTTTCCACAAGACCGCATGGCGCCTGCACGACAACGCCTTCGGCATTTACGATGGCGTCACGGTGTTCGAGGGCCAGGAAGTGGTGACCGCCACCTCCACCATGAGCGAAACCGAGCTTCGTTCCTTCCGCTTTATCCATTTCCTGATCCAGTTCATGTGGAGCCGCAAGTGGTATTACGACTTCCTGCGCCTGTTTCAGCAGGCGGGCATTCACCCGGTGGACGTTGTCGTCCGCATCGCCGAGGCGGCGAGTTCCGATGATGGCGAAATCGGCGCCTTGCACCGGCGCTTCAGGGCCGACCACGACCTGGAAAATTTCGCCACCTTCGACGGCCTCGCCGAATACTGGAGCCGGGATGAAAATATCGAACGCCTGCGTTCCGGCGGTTACGGCAAGCTGAATTTTCTCTATACCTATGAAATCCTTCTTGAGCACTACGAGGCGTTCAACGACTTCCTGATGGGAACCGCCCGGGCGATGGCGCGGGAGGCCAACTTAAATGACGAGGGCGTGTTCCTGGACCAGTGCCGGGAGGTTCTGGACTTCAGCCGCGAACTGCGCGTCAGCCTGACCCGGTCCCTGGACCGGGTGGTGGACAACAAGCGCATCAGTTTCAGCTATGACCTGCTGTCGTGGCGGGAAAGCGGTTACCGGGGCAAGCCCAGCCGTATCAGTACCAGCGGGCGCTATGAGTATGAGTTCTACCTGCCCGAACAACAGCGGTCCATTTTGGAACGCCAGTTATCCCAGTTCCGGTCGCACAGCGTCAGCCTGACCCTGCGCAAGATGTCGGAGGAAATTGGCGCCGATGAGTTTTTCTACAAGGTGCGCCCCGTCCGCTCCGGGGCGCCCCGAAGCAACAGCAGGAACCTGCATCGATGAAAATTATCATTCTTGGCGGAGACGGCTTTTGCGGCTGGCCCACCGCGCTGCATTTTTCCAACCGGGGCCACGACATCGCCATTGTCGATAACCTTTCCAGGCGCAACATCGACAACGAACTGGAGGTCACGTCCCTGACCCCCATCCGCTCCATGGGCGCGCGGCTGGCGGCGTGGAAGGAACATACCGGCCATGACATTTCGTTTCACCGTTTCAATGTCGCCGAACACTACCACCGGCTGCTGACCCTTTTCCGGGAGTTCGAGCCCGACATGGTGGTTCATTTCGCCGAACAGCGGGCGGCGCCCTATTCCATGAAATCTTCCTATCACAAGCGTTACACCGTCGGGAACAACATCAACGCGACCAACAACGTCCTTTCGGCGGTGGTCGAATCGGAACGCAACATTCATGTCATTCACCTGGGGACCATGGGCGTTTACGGCTATGGCACCGCCGGCATCAAGATTCCCGAAGGCTATCTTCAGATCAAGGTGGATACGGAAGACGGCCGGACGATCAAGGAGGAAATCCTGTATCCGGCGAACCCCGGCAGCATCTATCACATGACCAAGACCCAGGATCAGTTGATGTTCGCCTTCTACAACAAGAACGACGGCGTTCAGATCACCGACCTGCACCAGGGCATCGTCTGGGGAACCCAGACGGAGGAAACCAGACTGGACGAACGCCTGATCAACCGCTTCGATTACGACGGCGATTACGGCACGGTGCTCAACCGGTTTCTGATGCAGGCGGCCATCGGCTATCCGCTTACGGTTCACGGCTCGGGCGGCCAGACCCGCGCCTTCATTCATATCCAGGATACGGTCCGCTGCATCGAACTGGCGGCCCTCAACCCGCCGCAGCGGGGGGAACGGGTGAATATCCTCAACCAGATGACCGAGACCCACCGGGTGGGGGACCTGGCGCGATTGATCGCCGACAGGACCGGGGCGGAGATTCAGAATGTGGAAAACCCGCGCAACGAGGCGGATGAAAATGAGTTGTTCGTGGAAAACCGGCGGCTTCTGAACCTGGGCCTGGACCCCATAACCCTGGAGGGCGGCCTGATGGAAGAAGTATCGGAGGTCGCCCGCAAGTATGCCGAGCGGTGCGATGCGAGCAAAATACCCTGCGTATCCCTGTGGAACGCCCGGAAATGAGCCGCGCCCGCGGCCACGCCTGGGGGATATGCCCCTTGTTTTCTCATGGTTTACCTGAAAACTTTCGATCCGTATATTCACCGGGCAAGGAGCCGGTGAACGGACCGTCTTCGCCGGGAGTTGGCCGCCAATGAAAATTCTTCTGATCGGACCCATGGGTGGCACCGACAAAATGTATTTCGCGCCGCCCCTGGGCATCCACAGGCTCAGGAGCTACCTGGACAGCCATGGCTTCCGCGTCGACGCGGTCGACCCCACCATCCAGGACATTCCCGATACCGACCCGTACGACATCATCGGCTATTCGATTTTGGCCTGGTCGGCGGACAATAGCCTGGAGCACGCGGCCAACATTCGCAAAAGGGAAGGCCAACTGATCATCGTCGGCGGTTACGAGGCGACTTTTTCCTATCGAAGCATCTTCGAGAACAACCCGTGTGTCGACGCCGCCGTCCTGGGCGAGGGCGAATACGCCCTGCTGGAACTGGCGCAAGACCCCAGCCGGCGAACCATCAAGGGCATCGCCTGGGCGCCCCGGGATGGCGAGCCGGAGGTCCTGGCCCTGGGCAATTCCCTCAGCGGGCCGGATTTCGCCCGGGTCACCCTCGACACCGATTACGAGGGAATACCCTTTCCCGAATACTGGAAACGAAACGAGGCCAAGATCGGTCCCGATTTCGATCCCTACGAGACCCGGACCATCCGCCTTTACGTCAAGAATCGCTGTGGCTTCAAATGCGATTTCTGCTCGTCGGCCAACTTCCACAGCGCCGCCACCGGTGAAACGCCGGCGGTCCTGACCATCGAACCCGATGACGTGGCCGGGCTTCTGGTCAGGCTGGTCAAGGCCTTCCCTGAAGTAAGGACTTTCTTCTTTCAGGATGACGAGATTTTCGCCCCCAAGACCTTCATCACCGGGTTGCTCAAGGAAATTATCGGGAAACCGGAGCTCGAGGATATCCGCTACATCTGCCAGGGGCGCATCGACGCCATTCATCCCAGCCTTTACCCCCTGATGAAGGACGCGGGGTTTCAGACCCTTATCCTGGGATTGGAAAATTTCTCCCAGAATATCCTTTCCGAACTGGCCCTGGGGAAAGTGGTTCGCTACCAGGAATACTCGGAACGGATCGGCACCCTTCTGGAGTGGGGCCTTATCCCGTTCGTCAACATCATCCTGTCCACCCCGGGCGCCAAGCTGGAAGACGTGCTGGAAACCACCGACCGGTGCCTGGTGGAAATGGAGCGGGGCGTCGAGATCGGCATGAACCTGTATACGAACAATTGGGCGGGTTCGGCGATGTCGCAACGGAAGGATTACGAATCCGAAGGGTTCAATCTTCTGCCCTTCGATCTCCGGCTTCGTGAACTGCTCAAGAAAACCGACGATATCTATAACCACTTCCTTGAATGGGGATTCGAAAATTACGAGACCCTGAAAATAAAATCCTCCACCCGTTCCCTGATCTTTGTCCTGATCATGAATCTGTTGTTGGAACGGAAGGAACCGGCGGAACGGTGCTGGAAGCTGTTTGCCCAGTGGCCTTTGGTCCCCAACCTGGCCGCGAATGAACAGGCCGATGCGATCCGCCCGGGCATTTTGGATTCGCTGGGTTCGGTGAGCGGCCTGAGCGGCCGGTCGCGGGCCGGTGAAGCCCTGATGGAAGTGATCTAGCCGCCGGGCGTTCCGCGTTTTCAGCCGGCCGCCGATTTTTCCCCGATGACGTTTTCACGATAGCATTCCGCCGCCGCCGCCGATTGGCGCGTTGAAGCAGGATTCCCAGACCACAATGACCTCCACAACGGAACCATCGCCCGTACGGCTTGCCGCCGTCCTTCCCATATACAACGAGGAAGACATCCTGTGGGATGCGGCGGCGAAAATCGCCGCCGACCTGGACCGGGTTATCGGCGCCGGCCAATGGCGGTTCGTGTTCATCGATAACGGCAGCACCGACCGCACGCCGGAGATCGTCGCCAAAATCCGCCGGCAATGGCCGCTGACGGTATCCCTTTCCCTGAGCTACCCGAACTTCGGCGACGCCTTGAGAAAGGGGCTGGAACATACCCAGGATCCCTGGGCCCATATCATCTGCCCCGACGAATGGGACACGCCATTTCTGGCATGGGCGTGGGAAAACCTGGACCGGTATGACCTGTTCATCGGCACCAAAATGGCGGACCCGACCATCAACCAGCAGCACTGGTACCGCCGGTTGTTGAGCTGGGGGCTCAATTCCCTGCTCGCTTACCTGTTGTATCATTCCGGGTCGGATACCCACGGGCCCAAGGTCCTTCGCCTGGAAAAGATGCGCCCTATCATCGAAAAGTGCGTCATGAGCCGGGGGCAGTTCGATACCGAGTTCGTCCTGCGGGCCGCCCGCGAGGGCTTGAGGATCGCCGAAGTTCCCGTGGTTTACGAGGAAACCCGGCCGCCGCGGAACTGGATGATCACCAAGATCCGGCGCAACATATATGACCTGTTCCGCCTGTGCCGGGTGATGAAGAACGTCCCCTTCAGCGGTTACGTGCGTATTCACCGGTGGGGCCGGGAAGACGCCCTGATGGCCTATGACCGATTGGTCGGAAAAGAACCCGACGCCACCCCCGGAAACCAGGCCTAGACCGGACCTGGACCAGACCTGGACCAGAACCAGATAAGCCCGATGACCTCGAATCCCGATCGGCACCCGGCCAAGGAGGCGGAGTTCGACACCCACGCCGGGGCCTACGCCGCCAGCGTCAACAACCCCTTGAAGCGCCTCATGGGCAAAAGCGCCGATGCCTTCATCCTGGCCAAGGTCCGGTGGCTGCTCGATGACCTGAGACGAAGGCCCTTGCGGGACGGCGGCAAGCCCCGTCTGCTGGATTACGGCTGCGGCGCCGGCGTATTTCTGCACCTGTTGGCAGGCGCCGGATTTACCGGTTCGCGGGAAGGGTGCGACGTTTCCGCGAAAATGCTCGAGCAGGCCCGCGCCCGCTGGCCCGCCGGCGCCGAACAGGTTCCCCTGCATCACGTGGACCCGCAACAGACATCCCTGGAATCCGAAAGCTTCGACGTGATTACCGCGTCCTGTGTCCTGCACCATGTCATGCCCGCCGACCGGAACGGCGTGCTGGCGGAGATCGCCCGCATGCTCAAGCCCGGCGGACGGTTGGTGATTTTCGAACACAACCCCTTGAACCCGCTGACCCGGTGGATGGTTTCCCGTTCCCCCCTTGATGTCAACGCGGTGCTGCTGGACGCCGGCGAAGGGCGGGAACTGGCGTCCCGGGCGGGACTGTCCGTTGTCCGCCGGGATTACATCTTGTTCGTACCGCCGCGCCTTTCATGGCTTCGCCCGCTGGAAAGGCTGATCGGCTGGCTGCCCCTTGGCGGGCAGTACGCCCTGGTGGCGGAGAAACCGCCGGCGGCGCGCATCGAGGAACCGGCGCCCTGAGCATCGTCCAGAACCTGGGATTTTCAGGGGTATTGCAGCTTGCCGAGGGACTTGGCGCCCTGGCCGCGTTTGTCGTGCTGGTCCGCCTGAAGCCCGCCCTCAACAGCCGCCGGGCGGTGAACCTGGCCGCCCTGGCCTGGCTGGCGTTCGTCACCGTCGAATACTGGGTATTGGGGCCCGCGTCCTTCGTCGCCAATTCCAACGAAGGCAATTTCAGCCTGCCGTTCCTCACCTACCTGGCCCGGTGGCACCCGGGCGGGGCTTTTTCCCACGCCTTCGCCGGCGGCACGGATGTTTACGCCGCGACCGATATCGGCGGCCGCTACCTTTCCCTGGAGATTCTTCTCCTTCGCCTTTTTCCCCTGTGGCTGGCCACCGCCATCGGCAAGCTGTTGGCCGGCGCGGTGGGGTTCGCCGGGGCCTACCTTTTGTGCCGCCGGGCCGGGAAAACCAGCCGCATGGTGGGGTTCGCCGCCGGCGCCCTGTTCGTCGTCGCCCACCCGTCCCACGGCGAGATCGCGTGGACCCACGGCATCGGGTACGCCGCCATTCCCCTGACCGTTTACCTGGTGGTCTTTCGCGCCGGCCGTCCTCATTACGCCCTGGGGGTGATCGCCGTATCGGTTGCCAACGCCATCAGCGGCTCCCTGGCCCACAGTTATCTTGCCCTGTTCTCCGCCCTTGTTCTTTCGGCCCTGGTGGTGGGTTTTTCCCATGTGGCGCGGATTATCCCGGCACTGTTGGCGTTGCTGGCGTTCGTCTTGTTGAACTGGCACGAGACCCTTTACGCCCTGATGAGCGTTGTCCCGTTGACGGAAAAGGGCGGCGGCGCATCGTCCCTGGTCGCGGGCTCCGCCCTGGCCGCCGTCTGGAGCAGCGCCGTCCCGACCCTGTGGACGATGGCGGAAATCCTGCTGGCGGGGGCGGTGGCGCTGGGAATTCTGTTGTGGAACAAGCGGCCGCTTTTTTACCGGATGTCGGGGGTATTGGCGTTGTGCGTTGGCGGCGCGGTGCTGTTGAGCGCCGCGCCCTGGCGCCTGGTTGGACTGGGCGCGTTGGAGAATTTCAATTTTCTTTACCTGCTTCGCACTCTGCCGACGCTCGCGGTGATCGTCATCGCCGGGGCGGCGGGGCGGGCATGGACCGCGTTCCCCGCAACGCCACCCGGCCGGTCCGGCGCCGCCCTTTTGGCCCCCCTCTCCCTGGCCCCAATTTCCCTGGCCTTGGCCGTCGGCGGCGCCGTCTATTACAAGGCCTATCATGGGGCCACCTGGTTGAGCGAGGGCGGGCAGAAAGCGCTGTACCGGCCGGGCGACATCGACCGCGAAATGCTGGCCGCCGCGCCGCCGGCCCGGGTGGTTACCGTTCCCTACCGCCTGTCGGCCAACGGCGCCGCCGCCGCCGGCCTGGATACCTTTGACGGCGTATTCAACCTGTCCTTGCGCCCCTATGCGGCCTATTGGAAAACGGGACTGATCGGCGGCGAAGGGGAAGCGACGCCCAATTTCACCTTGGAAGCCGTGTTCGACGCCAAGTGCTGCATGAGTTACGACCTGGACCGGCAGGTGAACGCCAACCTGTTGCGCGTCGCCAACGTGGGTTACGTGCTGAGCGTGCTGCCGCTTACCGGCAGG
>JAJRSS010000315.1 GCA_024278615.1 Alphaproteobacteria bacterium | reverse complement strand
GCGAGAAGCCGCCGGCTCTTATCGGCGTCCCGCGAAGCTCTTGCAAGCGGACGCAAACCTCTACCCTCATAATCTTCACGCAACGCAATCGCTGCACCCATGGTGAACCTCCCTGAAACGATTCACCGATATTGATTCAGACTTCTCGCCCCATGAAAAGGGCCAAAATGAGTCTCAATCACCGCAATCTGGTATAATATCGACATATAATACCTTGGTAATTCTATATAAACTTCTTGCCCCAATCCGATTGGTCCCGTTTTCGTATTTCTGAATCTGCTGGAAGGTGACGCCGATCGTTTCCCCCAGCTTGCCCTGGCTCATATGCAGTTCGACACGACGGTTGCGCACCCGCGATCCCACATAAACATCTATGGGATCAGGCCCGGACTTGCGGCTGTGTTTCGCCATGACCGCTCCTCGGCGCAACCTCCCTCGGAAGGTTTTTTTGCCACTTTTTGCCCGCCGGTATTAACCGTCGGATGATCCATCAATACTCACGTTTGCTGTTTTTTTTGAAAAAATATTCAAGTTAATATTAGGCAGTATTTAGAATGCTGCACGAATACAGATTAACTCTAAATGAAAATAGAAATTCCATCGCCAATACATGGAGTTCAATTGAATTCAGCGAAGTAAGGGCATGTCTACTGCATTTTAGCGCCCGTCGTTGTCAGGCCAGCCTCCCCCGGGCCAGCCTCCCCCAGGCTGGCCACCTTCGGGGAAGGGACCTTGTATGGTATCCGGTCTGATGGCACCATGGTTGAAGGCGGTCGCGGGCTCACCCGGGCGCCAAGCCTCCAATTTGGAAACGGATAACCCAGACCGGTCAGGATCCACCGCCCCATGTCGCTTGTTTCGGCCCGCCTTTCCCTCGGTTTTTCCGGCATCGGGCATACCTATTCCCACCTCTTCCAGCCCATTTTCTATGTCGCCGCCCTGGCCCTGGAAAAGGACCTGAACCTGACCCACGGCAGCGTCGTCATGCTGGTGGTCGGGGGCAACGTCTTGATGGGTGTCGCCGCGCCCTTTGCCGGCTGGCTGGGAGACCGCTGGAGTTCGGTCGGCATGATGGCGCTGTTTTTCGCCGGCACCGGGTTCGGCATGATGATGACCGGGTTCGCCGAAGGCCCGCTGATGATCGCCGTGTGGTTGGGGGTGACCGGATTTTTCGCCTCCATCTACCACCCGGTGGGCATGGCCTGGGTGGTGCGTAACGCCAAAAGCCGGGGCAAGGCGCTGGGCGTCAACGGCCTGTTCGGCGGTCTGGGCCCGGCGGGCGGGGCGCTGATGGCCGGCGCGCTGATCGATTTAGTGGACTGGCGGGCGGCTTTTTACATCCCGGGCGCGGCGGTCGCCGTTACCGGGGCTGTATTTTTGGTCTTCGTGGCCGCGGGCGCTATTACCGACAGCAAGGTCGACCGCAAACCGGACCCGCCGGCAGCCAAGCGGGACCGCGTACGCGCCTTCCTGGTGCTGAGCATCACCATGTTGTGCACCGGGCTGATCTATCAGGCGACCCAACCGGCCTTGCCCAAGGTATTTTCCGAGCGGCTGGCGGAGATGGTTTCCGGCGGCGTGTTTGGCGTTTCGGTCTTCGTGGCGGCGGTCTATTTGACTGCCGGGGCCCTTCAAATTATTGGCGGCCACCTGGCCGACCGGTATCCGTTGAAGACGGTCTATCTTGTCGGGTTTATCTTACAGGCGCCGTTGCTGTTCGCGGCCGCTTCCCTGGCTGGAACGCCACTGGCCCTATTGGCCATCGTCATGGTGGCGGTCAATGTCGGCTCCCTGCCGGCGGAAAACATGCTGGTCGCCCGCTATGCCCCCAGCCAGTGGCGGGGTGTTGCCTATGGTTTGAAGTTCGTCCTGGTGTTCGGCGTCAGCGGCATGGGGGTGATCATGGAAGGCGTCCTCTATGATCTTTCCGGGGGCTTTTACTGGTTGTTCGCCATTTTGGCCGCCATCGCCGCCACCGCCGCCGCGGTTTGCTTCCTGTTACCGGCGGAAGAGCGGCGGCCCGCTCCCATTGCCGCTGAATAGGAATAGCGATGATGGGCGTTACCATTGACCACCTCGATCATCTGGTGTTGACCGTTACCGACATGGACGCAACCTGTGAATTCTATAGCCGGGTGCTGGGCATGGACGCGGTGACCTTCTCCACCGGGGCCGCAGGCGGTGGATTGGCGGGGGAACGCCGGGCGCTGGTGTTTGGCGGCCAGAAGATCAACCTGCACCTGGCGGGAGCGGAATTGGAACCCAGGGCCCACAGGCCCACACCCGGTTCAGCGGACTTGTGTTTCATCACCGAAACGCCGCTGGAGGAGGTGATCGCCCATCTGGACGGGGCCGGCGTGATGATCGAGGAAGGCCCGGTGCCCCGCACGGGCGCGGTGGGGCCCATCACGTCAATTTACTTCCGCGATCCCGACGGCAACCTGATCGAAGTGGCCAATTATTGAGGTCCTGATTTCATGAAATATGCCAGAAAGACGATCCTGTTGGTGGCGTTCCTTCTCTTCACCGGCTGTGTCGCCGTCGACCGATTGAAGGAACCCAGCGTCAGCCTTTCCGATCTTCGGATGCTGGACGGCACGGTGTTCGAACAGCGCATGCTGATTGTCCTGCGCCTTGGCAATCCCAACAATGTTGACCTTGCCATCGATGGACTGACCTTCAACCTGGAAGTCAACGGCGAAGAGCTTGCCGAAGGCTACTCGAAAGACGCGGTGACAATCCCCCGCCTGGGACAGGTGGTCGTCCGGGTGATCGCCACCACTACCTTGCTCGACATGGTGCGCCAGGCGATTGCCCTGGGCAGGACCACGGAACTGACCTACCGCATGACCGGCGATGTTTATTTGAAGGGCGGCTTCGGGCGCAGTGTTGGTTACGAGAAAAAGGGAACCCTCAACCTTATCCCCAACAGCGGCGGCCGCTACCAACCAGCGCCCGGTATAGAATAAATATTGGGAAGGTATGCGGAGGAGGGGGGGTACGGCAAACATCTTGAACAAACTGCCCTTGGGGCACGTTCAAGGC
>JAJRSS010000314.1 GCA_024278615.1 Alphaproteobacteria bacterium | reverse complement strand
CGGCTGTTGCACACCGACTGCCCGGTGGGGCGGGCGCGGGAGCTGGCCGCCGACGGCCGCACCGCGTCGCTGCATGCCTGGGGGAGGCTTTCCGACCTGCCCGGCCTGCTGAACGTGCGCTGGCGGCCTGAACAACGGCACCTGACCGGCCTGTGGGGGTGGCTGGTCCGCCGGGCGGAGGTCCGAGAAGGCAGTGGCGCCGCCCACGCCACCAACACCTGGCAGCGCCAGTGCCAGGAACGGTGGCTGGACCAGATCAAGCCCCGGGCGGTGGCCTGGCCGTGGGAAAATCACGGCTGGGAACGGGGGTTCTGCCGCGCCGCCCGCAAGCGGGGCGTGTTCACCATCGGCTATCAGCACACGGTCATCGGCCCCCATCAATTGAACTACAGTCCCTTCACCAACATGGACGGGGCCGGCAGCCTGCCCGACCGGGTCGTTTGTTCCGGTTCCGCCTACAAGGATCAGCTTAGCGACTGGGGCTTTCCCAAGGAGCGGCTGGGAATCGCCGGTTCGCTGCGGATTCAGAGTACGGATTCGGGCATCTATCATCCCGACGGGCCGGTGTTCGTCGCCCTGTCGGCGCGGCACTCCATCGCCCGCCAGCAGATAGCGGCGGTGCAACTGGCGGTAAAGAATGGCTTCCGGTTTCTCGTCAAGGATCACCCCATGTATCCCCTGAACTTTCAGGAAACGGAAAACATCGTCCGCACGGAACACACCATTCCCGAACAGACCAGCCTGTCCGCCGTGGTGTACAGCACCGGCACCTCGGGGCTGGAGGCGGTGTTGGCCGGCCTGCCCACCATCCGCCTGCTGCCCGACGACGAGATCGCCATCGATATCCTGCCATCCTTCGTCTCGGTGCCCGCCTGCACCGCCGAAGACCTGGCCGACGCCCTGGTAGCCCCGGCGCCGCCGCCGCCCCTGGACCCGGACAAGGTCATTTCCTCCGTCGACATCACCCTGTGGCGGAAGCTCCTGATGACCGGCGCCTGGTAGAACCGTTCACCTCCTTACCCGGCTGGCTTACCCGGCTGGGTTTTTCACCCCTCCGAGGATTTTTTCCGCTTCATGACCACCTTGCCCCTGAAAGTCGCCCTGATCGGTTGCGGCCGTATCGCCGGTCATCATTGCCAGGCCATATCCCAGGTCGAGGGCGTGGAGCTGGCCGCCGTCTGTGACCTGGTGGAGGAAAAGGCCCGGGCCTATGCCGATGAACACGGTGTCGCCGCCCACACCGATTACCACGCCATGTTCGAGGCCCATCCGGAAATCGACCTGGCGGCGGTGATTACGCCTTCCGGCATGCACGCCGAACACGGCGCCGACGTGACCGGGCGCCATGGCAAGCACGTGATCATGGAAAAGCCGACCTTCATGCGCCCGGAACAACTGCACGCCGCCTATGACGCCGCCCACCGCCTGGGCCTGCAAATCTTTCCGGTTTTCCAGAACCGCCACAACAAGGCCGTGCGCCGGGTCCGCCAGGCCCTTGATGGCGGCGAGCTTGGCGACATCCGGCTGGTTTCCGTGCGCCTGCGGTGGTGCCGGCCCCAGCGCTATTACGACATGGCGCCCTGGCGGGGCACCCTGTCCCACGACGGCGGCTGCCTGACCAACCAGGGCATTCATCATGTGGATTTGCTGCGCCACCTGGGCGGCGAGATTACCCGCGTCAACGCCACCATGCGCACCCTGGGCGCCGACATCGAAGCCGAGGACGCGGTGGTCGCCACCCTGGCCTTCGCCTCCGGCGCCATGGGCAGCCTGGAAGTGACCACGGCGGCCCGCCCGGACGATTTCGAGGCCTCGCTCGGCATCGTCGGCTCGAAGGGGCTGGCCCAGATCGGCGGCATCGCCGTCAACGAGTTGCAGGTTTTCACCCCGGACCCGGATGCCCTGGCGCCCAACAGCGAGGACTTTGTCGGCATCAAGGGCCACGGCGCGGTCTATGGCTTCGGCCATTTGCAGATGTACCGGGACATCGTTGCGTTCTTTGACCAGGGCCGGGCCTACCCGGTGAACCGGGAGGACTGCCTGGGGACCTTGAAGCTGCTGCACGCCTTTTACCGGTCGGACGAGGCCGGCGGCTGGGTGGAGGTCGCCGATGACGCCCAATCGGCGCGCCTGGGCGCGCCCAACGAGGAAATCGCCAACCTGTACCGGACGCCTTCGCCCCGATGAGCACGCCATGAGCAGAAAGCTGAAAGTCGCGATCGCCGGGTATGGGGTTGTCGGCCGCCGGCGGCGGGAACATATCGACCGCCACCCGTCCCTGCAAACCGTCGCCGTCTGCGACCAACGGCTGGATGGCCAGGGAACCTTCGAGGACGGGGTGCGGTATTCCACCCACTACAAGAACCTTCTGGAACAGGATCCGGACCTTCTGTTCGTCTGCCTGACCAATGATTTGAACCCGGATGTCACCATCGCCGGCCTGGAAAAAGGCCTGCATGTGTTTTGTGAAAAGCCGCCGGGCCGGGACGTGGACGATATCGCCCGGGTGATCGAGGTGGAAAAAAAACACCCCGGCCTGAAACTCAAATACGGCTTCAACCACCGCTATCATGATTCCGTCCGCGATGCCCTCGCCCTGGTTCTGAGCGGCGAGATGGGTAAGGTGATCAACCTTCGCGGCATTTACGGCAAATCCCAGCTGATCACCTTCGGCCAGACCTCGTGGCGCACCCGGCGCGACCTTGCCGGCGGCGGCGTGCTGTTGGACCAGGGCATTCACATGGTCGACCTGTTGCGCCTGTTCGCCGGCGAATTCACCCAGGTGCACAGTTTCATTTCCAACGATTTCTGGAACCATGACGTGGAAGACAACGCCTATGCCCTGATGCGCACGGACGCCGGCACGGTCGCCATCCTGCATTCGTCGGCCACCCAGTGGCGCCACCGCTTCAGTCTGGAAATCGCCCTGGAACGGGGCGCCATCACGTTGAGCGGCATATTGTCCGGGTCGAAAAGCTATGGCGCCGAAACCATGACCGTGGCCCGCCGGGGCGAGGACGACGTAGGCGACCCCAGCGAGCAGACGACCCGGTACAACAAGGATTCGTCCTGGGCCGATGAAATCGCCGAATTCGCCGACGCCGTGCTGAAGGACAAGCCGATCACCAACGGTTCATCCAACGACGCGCTGAAAACCATGCAACTGGTCTACCGCATCTATTGCGCCGACCCCGGATGGAAAGCGCGCTGGGGATTGAACGGCGGCGACGCGGCGTTGGATCCCAAAAAGAAATGACCGGGCTCCGCGCCCTGGGGCTCAACGCCCTGACACTGGCTTTCGCGCTGCTGCTGGGCTTGGGGCTGGGCGAAGGAGCCACGCGCATCCTGATGCCCCATTGGCAGGAGTTTTCCAGCAGTCACTTCATGCAAAACACGGTGGTGCCCGATTATGGCCCGGTCCCCATCGGGCGGCCCGGGTTCGATGGGTATTTCGCCCAGAACAACGGCGATTTCCGGGTCCGCGTCGCTATCAACGGGTTCGGCCTGCGCAACGGCGAACCGGTTCAAGAAGCCGATGGCCGTGTGTGGGTGGTCGGCGATTCCTTTACTTTCGGCTGGGGCGTTGAACAAGCCGAAATTTTTTCATCGGTCATGTCGAGAATCGCCGGCAGGGAAACCTACAACCTGGGCAGCCCGGGGACCGGCGTCTGCGGGTATCAGGCCCTGGTGGCGCGCATGCCCGGCAACCTCCGCCCCGCCGCCGTCGTTGTCGGGCTTACCCTGGAAAACGATATGATCGGCGATGACTGCCGGGAAAGATCCCTTGCCGCGTTGGCGG
>JAJRSS010000029.1 GCA_024278615.1 Alphaproteobacteria bacterium | reverse complement strand
TCATGGGCCGCAAGCCGGAACTGCGCTTCGCCTACATCCAGGAACACGCCCAGTTCGTGGAGACCATAGACGTGTAGGCCGTGGCGGTTTCGTCGTCCTCCCCTAAATCAGCCCCGCCGTTTCCGGCAGGCCCAGCATCAGGTTCATGTTCTGCACCGCCTGGCCCGAGGCGCCTTTGCCCAGGTTGTCGAGCAGCGCCATGACCACCGCCTGGCCCCGGTCTTCGTTGCCGAACACATGCAGGCGCAACTCGTTGGGGCCGTTCAGGTCTTCCGGGCCGAGGGTTTGCATTGCCGCCGTATCTTGCAAGCCGGGAACGGTGATAAACGTGCTGTCTTTATAATGATCGGCGAGCGCGCCCTGTACGTCTTTGGGCGTGGGTTTTGACGGCAGGGCGTGCAATTGCAACGGCATCTGGACGATCATGCCCTGGGCGAAGCGACCATAGCTGGGCACGAACAGGGGGCGTGTGGTGAGCCCGCCATGGTGGGCGATTTCCTTGACGTGCTTGTGTTCCAGCGCCAATCCGTACACCCGGTAAGGGGCATCGGTGTGGTCGGGAGAATTCTCGTCTTCAAACGCGGCGATCAACTTCCTGCCGCCACCGCTGTACCCGGAAATGGCGTTGAGGGTTAACGGTGTGTCCGCCGGTAACAATCCCGCCGACACCAGCGGATGAATCATCGCCACCGCCGCCTGGGCGTAACAGCCCGGATTGGTCACCCGCCCGGCGGCGGCGATCAGCGCCCCCTGCCCTGCATCGAATTCGGGCATGCCGTACACCCAGCCTTCCGAGATTCTGTGGGCGGAACTGGCGTCGATGACGCGGGCGCCGGGATTGTCGATCAGGCCCATGGCCTCCCTGGCCGCGTCGTCGGGCAGGCAGAGGATGGACAGGTCGGCCGAATTGAGCATGCCGGCGCGGGCGGCGGCATCCTTGCGCTCAGCCTCCGGCAGGCTGACCACCTGCACATCCCCCCGCCCTTCCAGCCGGGCGCGGATTTGCAAGCCGGTGGTGCCCACCTCCCCGTCGATGAATATTTTCGCGGTCATGACTGACTATTTCCCAATGCAAAAAACCCCGCCAGTTCCATGGCGGATCAATACCCTACAAATGACGTGGCGCGAACATCGCTTGGTGTAACGCACGGATGATCAAAATATCGCGTCTTTCCATTTTGTAGAATATGGCATGGGATTGGTGAATAAGACATCGATACCCCTTGCGAATGTGGGCGACTTCTCCGCCAAGCCTGGGGTTTTCAACAATGGAAATAAAACAGGCATTCATTGAATCCCGATAGGTCCGCGCCTGTTCGACACCGAATTTTTCGATGGTGTAACGGGCAATATCCTCGATATCCCTTTCCGCCCGTTTCGACAATCGAACCTCAGGCATTCTCAGCCAGATGTCGCTCTTCCGCCTCGTTCCATATTTCCGTCACGCCGCGATCACCCGGACCACTTTGTTCGCCCTCGATCAGTAAGTTCCGCAGTGTTTCCAGGTTGTCCTCCCTGGACTGGTCTTTACGGATAAGGTCACGGATATACTCGCTGTCATTGCCGTACTTTCCGGATTCGACCAGCCCCTTAACCCAATCATCCATTTGATTCGTAATGGTGATGGTCTTTCGTGTCATAGCCATGATTTTGCCGCTCCTGAAAGCCTTCAATCGTATGATAATATCATACTTTTAGTCGCAGTGGGCAGATTCTTTCGGAACGAAAAAAGGGCGCGCCGCCGAACCGGGGCGCCCAATATAAGGCAAATCCGAATTCGCTGGCGGGTTAGCGTTTCGAGAACTGGAAGCTGCGCCGGGCCTTGGCGCGGCCGTATTTCTTGCGTTCGACGACGCGGGAATCCCGGGTCAGGAAACCGCCCTTCTTGAGCACCGGCCTGAGGCCCGGCTCGTACAGGGTCAGCGCCTTGGAAATCCCGTGACGCACGGCGCCGGCCTGGCCGGACAATCCGCCGCCCTTGACCGTGCAGTTTACGTCGAACTGGCCTTCCCGTTCAGCGACGCCGAAGGGCTGGTGGATGATCATGCGCAGCACCGGGCGGGCGAAATAGGTTTCCTGGTCGCGGCCGTTGACGGTGACCTTGCCGGTGCCCGGCTTGATCCATACCCGGGCGACGGCGTCCTTGCGCTTGCCGGTGGCGTAGGCCCTGCCCTGGGCGTCGATGACCGGCTTGACCGGTTCCAACGTTTGCGCTTCCGCCCCTTGTTCCACCCCTTGATCCGCCCCTTGGGGCGGCGCCACGACGGCCAAATCTTTCAGGTCTTCGAGGGTCTTGGGTTCCTCGGCCATGCCTTACGCGCTCCTCTTGTTCTTCGGGTTCATGGCGCCGACGTCCATGACTTCCGGGTTCTGGGCCTGATGGGGATGATCGGGGCCGGCATAGACATGCAGCTTGCGCAATTGCTGGCGGCCCAGGGGGTTGCGGCTGATCATCCGTTCGACGGCCTTTTCAACCGCCCGCTCCGGATGCTTGCCGCCCAACATCTTGCCCAGGGTGACGCTCTTGACCCCCCCCGGATAGCCGGTGTGCCGGTAGTAGATCTTGTTTTCGCGCTTGCGCCCGGTGATGCCCACCTTTTCGGCGTTGATGACGATGATATTGTCACCGCAATCCATGTGGGGGGTATACATGGGCTTGTGCTTGCCCCTCAGCCGGATGGCGATGATCGAGGCCAGCCGGCCCAGCACGACACCTTCGGCGTCGATGACGAACCACTTCCTCTCGATGTCGGCGGGCTTGGCGGAATAGGTTTTCATTTCAGGCTCTTGTAATCTGATCGGGTCCATCTGGCCGGGCTCTTAAGTCTGGCGCCGGTTCCAGGCGCCTTCAAAACCCAACCGGGCCGGCGAGCCGGCCCTTGAAAGGGCGCGGAGTATGTCACAGGAACGCCGGTTGTCAACGGGAAAATCCTTGTGCATCCGAGGTTTACATAAAAGGTATTATAATACCTCCACCGCCGCGCAGGGTATTTTGGGGCTACCCGTGCCCGGCGGCGGGATGGTATACCGGGCGCCGCATAGCGCCCGGCGTGTTTGTAACCACAGGAAAAACCGTTCCCATGCCATTTGTCGCCTGGACCCCGGAGATGAGCGTCGGCGTCGATTCGCTCGACACCGACCACAAGATGATCTTGAGCCTGATCAACCGGCTGCACGACGCCATTGACGACGGCGAGGACCAACACGCCAACGGCACCACCATCGGCAGCGTGCTCAACGCCCTGCTCGATTACACCGAATATCATTTCGGCCGGGAGGAAGCCCTGATGGCGGCCTGCGGCTGCCCGGACCTGGAACGGCACAAGGGGTTTCACGGGACCCTGAAAAAAAAGCTCCTCAGCATTCGCGATTCCTACATGGCCGGACACCATTCCATCCGCGAACCGGAGGTAATGGAATTCCTGCGGAACTGGCTGACCGATCACATCATGGGGCGGGACAAATCTTACCAGCCGCACATGGACGCCAACCGCGAGGCGGTGGAAAAAGCCGACGCCGCTTTCACCAAAAGCCTGTAAGTGTGACCGGTCAATAGCCTGTCAGTTGTCTCTGGGCGGGATGGAATAGGTGCCCGTGGCGTGGGCCACCGGATCGCCGCCGTCCCCGATGGAAAAAATATTCACCTCGATGACCGCCAGACGCTTGCCCAGTTTCAGGGCGCGGCCCCGGGCGATCAGGTCGACGGGGTCCGGCCGACGAAGGAAATTGATGTTGAAGCTGGTGGTCACCGCCATCTTGACCACGCCAAGCCGGCTCAGCACCACGGCGTACATGGTGGCGTCGGCCAGGGCCATCATCGACGGCCCGGATACGGTGCCGCCGGGGCGCAGGTTCTTGGCCCGGTGGGGCAGGCGCAGCACCGCATGGCCCGGTCCGATGTCTTCCACCGAAAGACCGTGTTCCTCGGCCCATGGCGCTTCCGCCGCCATCAGGGCATCGAATTGTTCCGCCGTGATCCTTGACACCCGCGCCTCCTTTTTTACGCTTTTATCCGCTTTCGGGGCAGAGGGTATTTAACGTTTACGTAAACGTCAATAAAATGCCGCCGCGGCCTTGCCAACCCGGCCCGATCCGGGGAAAATGGCCGGTCGGGAATTTTCCCATCGACCCATCACCATATTGAATACGTTCGCACGGACTCGGAATGAAATGAACGCCGCCGTTACCGATTCTCCCAAACCCCAATCCGATATACTGGCCAGCGAACCGGTGCTGTTGCGCCGCGACGAAGGCGCCATTTGCACCCTGACCCTGAACCGGCCGGCCCAATACAATGCGCTCTCCGAAGAACTGCTGGACGCCCTTGACAACGCCTTCGGGGAACTGGCGGTGGACAAGTCCATCCGGGTGGTGATCCTGGCCGCCGCCGGCAAGGTCTTCTGCGGCGGTCACGACCTGAAGGAAATGCGCGCCAACCCCAACCGGGAATATTACGAAGCCCTGTTCAAGAAATGCAGCCGCGTGATGATGGCGATGATCCGCCTGCCCCAGCCGGTGATCGCCCGGGTGCACGGCGTCGCCACCGCCGCCGGCTGCCAGTTGGTGGCCAGCGCCGATATGGCGGTGGCTTCCGAGGACGCCGGCTTCGGCACGTCGGGCATCAACGTCGGCCTGTTCTGCATGACCCCGGCCGTGGCGCTGTCGCGCAACATTAACCGCAAACGGTCCTTCGAAATGCTGTTCACCGGCGAGATCATGCCGGCCCCTTACGCCCTGGAGGCGGGACTGATCAACAAGGTGACGCCTTTGGGCCAGCTCGACGCCGCCATCGGTGACTATGCCCAGGCGATCATCGCCAAGTCCCAGGCCGCCATCACCGCCGGCAAGCGGGTATTCTACCGCCAACTGGAAGAAAGCATGGAAGCCGCCTACACTTACGCCAGCGAGGAAATGGCCCGCAACATGATGTTCCACGACGCCGGCGAAGGCATCGACGCCTTCATCGCCAAACGCAAGCCAAAGTGGAAACATGAATAAGGGGCGGTAATTGCAATCGACGGGGACGGTGGACGTGAAACCGCTCTATTACGCAAATAATGTCCTTCTCAACATTTTGCGTTAGGTACAGAACCTCGTTATGGATGATGGCAACAACGGCACTCCAATTGCTCTTCATTTACATACACTTGAAAGCCTTCTGCGGGAACTTATCAGTGGGCGGGGGGTGCTGCTCGGCGACGGGGATGGTCTGTATACATTAAAAGACAAGGAAACACGCGCGATCCTAGATTGGTTCCTACAGAATCGGGGAGACTGGACCAAGAACGCAAATGATCAGGATTCCTGGGCAATAGTTCAGGCTACCAAGTCAGAGCCAACAGAATATCCTGCACTTACTGTCAGCGGCGTGGGCGGAACGAGGCCGACTTATCGCATCAGAAGTGTTCGCGCCCACCACTTCGCTGGGTTGCAGGAGTATGGAGTTCAAGAAAACGTTGAATTTGATCTTAATCCGAACGCAACTCTGTTCGAGGCCAAGAATGGTGCCGGCAAAACCTCCCTTCTCAACGCCCCAATCTGGTGCCTGACGGGCAAGATTCTTCGATCCCAGCAGTGGCCGCAACCGGGAGACACCGAAGTCCCAATCAAGGCGGGAGAAGACGACGCGGAGATCTCTGCAAAATCCGTAGCCGTTTCACCTGCGCCACCGGAAAATGTGGTCCAAAATAATTCTGGTAAATTTGTTCCCATCGATACCTGGGTTGAAGTCGTTCTTATAGGCGCCGACGGCAAAGAGTTGCCGACCATCAAACGGCGAATTTATCTCTATGAGAAAGGGAAGATAAAACAAGATAAACCAAATGTTTCTTCTCTAACCCTGCCACCCACAGCCTTCGCCACCGGCACGACTATGCCTGGAATGTTACCCATGATCGAAGTGGGCAAATCGAACGATATCGGCAAAGCCATCGCTGAATTGACCGGATTCAATGATCTCCGCAATTTAGCCCGCCGCGCTCGCCTCTTACGAAACCGGATGACCAAAGATATAGCCAATGATTTGGAAAGCAAGGTCGACGGGCTTCGTACCAGATTTTCAACCACATGGAAGGCTTTGGCGCAGCGACTGGAAACACATGCTGACCTGATTCCACATCTGGCGGAAGACTTCCCGTTCCTGGATAAAGGCCCGGCCAACGAAGAAGATGTTACTAAACTTAAAACCCATTTCGTTAGCCTTGAAAGTCAGGCGTTTGAGAGAGCAAAAGAAATACTTGGCACAGAGTTTGATCCAAATGATAGAGAAGTCTGCCGGGAACTAACGCAAAATATAGGCCCCGCTCTCGGGATGATCGATTTCTCAGCGATTTCCCGCCTTGACAGCGCCAGTCGCCTCGGACGCCTCAAGGAATTAACGGAAGTGGACATTGCTAGGGCGGAAACTCTCATTTCTGCTTTTTTCAATGAATATAGAGAAATCGCCGAGCTTGAAGAAAAACCGGATATTGCAGCCCGCGAGCGTCTTTACGCTCGCGTTGTGGATTGGATGGGGGAGGCTGATAAAGACCTTCTACATCTAGACCACTGCGCCATTTGCAACGAAGACCTTAAGGGCAAAACCGATTCCGTTACCGGTCAACCCGTGCGGGATCACCTGAAAAAACATATCAAAGAGCCATCCACGGTTTTATCGCATACGATGGAGGCATGGCTTCTACATGCTGAGACGCGTCTATCGCATGAACTACCCGACTCTCTCCGAACCGAAATGGATAGTAATCTGCCTGCCCGGCCATCGGATCTCATGACCGCTGCTTTGACCGAAGAGCTGTTTGCTGAACGTCCTTTCCAAGGGAGCCTCGCTCCTCTCAAGGAAAAGTTGGAAGCGTTATGCGAAGAAACCTTCGATGCCCTCCCCGTATTCGAAGAACCCACAGGGTTGTCCTTTCCAGCGAAATTTGTCGAGCGTTTCGGTGAACTACCCAACAAACTGGCCCGCGTTCACCGCGCCATTGCCTTTGCCCGATGGCGCTCGAAAAATGCGAAAACTTGGACCGAAGCCATCAAGAAAGTTATCGGAGACTGTCAAGGAAAGAACGATACAAGGAAGGTTTCGTTGTCTCTTTCAGGTATGTTGGTGGCTCTTAACGCCGTTGTAACCAATGCCCTGCCCATCAAGGGTTGCCTCAAGGATGTAGACGACATCCAACAAATATTTAAATCAATCGCGGGCTGGAACAACAAGATCCAAGACCTCGCATTCACGGCAGAAAAGGTCGCTCCGCTACTTGAACTCGGCGATTTGGTTGGCCGCCAAATGGATATGTTACGCACGGAACTTCATTCCGAGACAGTTGCTTGGAAAGACCTCGTTTACCAACATCCATCTGGCACTGCGCCCAAGCATGCTGAGACCCATGTATCGCCTGAAGGCAGTCTTAATTTCTCCTCCGAGACCAAAGGATCACGGGTTCCGTCGCAACATATCAGCAACGCGTCTGACATGCGTGCGACCCTGTTCGCGTTTCTGATCGCCTTTTGGAAAAATGTCCGTGACACCCACGGCGGTATTGACCTTCTGGTTTTCGACGATCCACAGGAGCTTTTTGACCGGGACAATATGGGACGACTGGTAAAAGCATTAGGGCAGCTAACCGCCGATAATGCACAGGTCTTAATTGCCAGTTATAACCCGGATTTCATGGACAAGCTCACCGAGAAACTGCGTCAAACCAAAGGGGTTGAATACGCCCACCGTCGAATAAGCGCAATTACGTCAAGCCGCCCCTATGTTTCCCATGATCTTATGGAAAGGCCTTTGATTGAGAAATACAAAATTTTCAGAAAATCAGAAGGTAATGATCAGGCTGCACGTGGCTACGTGAATGAGTTGCGCATTTATATTGAAAATCGCCTCTCGGAGTGCCTTCCGGAGCGGGTTCCGGGCACAACTCCGGATGATACACTCGGTCCGTACCTACGACATATCCACCGACTGGTCAGGGACATGCCTGACACCTTTGCCACGCCGCCATTCCAAAAACTGATCAACGATCCCGCCTTTGCCGATAACAGCGATGAACTGGAAATCTTGAATCGGTCCCATCATAGGGACGCGGATACCATCACACACAATGAAGTAACAGGTCTTGGAGATAGCCTTTACCGGGTAAAAAAACTAGTTGATGACGCCTACATGCAATTCGGTCTTTTTCAGATGGGGAAATCCGAACATGAGACTGGCGCGCGCCCCACGCTGACCGCGCCCGATCCCCTGCCGCTGAGTGCGCCTGAAATACATGCTGACATCATTCTTGATTTGGCCGCATTCACCAGAGTAATCGTTGAGGCTGAGATCAAAACTTCTGAAGAACCAATCACCCGAGGTGTACTCGATAGAAAGGCATTATATCATCTCAACACGCACAATTTCGGATTTGCCGCTGATAGAGGAAGCATCCTCATTGTTGAGGCAGAGGCTGGCCCCGTGGATAATAATCGCCTGGTTCTTGCCCGTTATGGCGATACTATTTTGGCGGGCCGTCTTCTTCGCGATCCGGATCGGCCTGGACTGGTTGCTATTGGTTCGGAATCTGAAAACCCCCTTCATCGCCCACCATCCAAATTCTTGCTGACGGATTCCGCAGCCCTTCATAAAGTAACCGGTATTCTTTTTTCCGACGTTCCACCTGATTTGAGCCGGCGCGCCATCGGCGATGCCGCACCTATCTCCGAATTTCCAGCTCTGGAAGTAGAGATGGCCTTCAAGGTAACTGATGATAGCGCAATCCCTCTGGCCTTGCCGAATCAGATCGTCCTCGGAGGACGGGCACTTTCTCCAGAAGATTTATCAAAAGGACAGGATTTGCTGGTCGCCGTTTGCACGTCGGAAGGACAGCAAGCGTTTAAGCGGGTCGGCAGGCCGGTATTCCCGGGCCGGGATGAGATCCGCCTTTTTGAATCCATTGGAGGAAAGGGCGATTCCATCGCCCTTGCTGTGGAAGAAGCCGCTGCCGATGGGAATATACCCTATGTTGTGTCAGCTCGGGAAATTCTTGGGGTAGTTTACTTGAGCTAATTGATTCCAAGGTATGTTGCGAGGTTGTTTTTAAGGGACCGACCGACGAAGATCCACGGCAGAGGGAGGGGCTTGCATAGTGCATATTT
>JAJRSS010000313.1 GCA_024278615.1 Alphaproteobacteria bacterium | reverse complement strand
GGAATCACAAATGGGCCGAAATTTGAATCCCAAATCGCAAGAAAACGACCTCCAAAACTACGTTTTCTTGCAAATTCCGTTACTTCAAATCCGCGAAAAGGCTCAGTAAATCAAAGGCGTTTGGGGTTATTCACGGGGAACCAGATAAGATCATCGCTGCCGTCAAAAGAGGGTGCCAAGTGTTGGATTCCAACCACTATTCCAACCGTTTGCCCTGGCGTCCGGCCAGGTCTTGGATGAACTGCCACGCCACCCGGCCCGAACGCGCCCCCCGGGTCACTGACCACTCGCTGGCCTGGGCGCGAAGGTCTTCGCCCCCGATCTCAAGGCCGTAGCGGGCAACATAGCCTTCGATGATGGAGAAATAAGTGGGCTGGTCGCAGTTGTGGAAGCCCAGCCACAGGCCGAAACGGTCTGAAAGGGATACCTTTTCCTCCACCGCCTCGGCCGGATTGATGGCGCTGGAGCGTTCGTTTTCGATCATCTCCCGGGGCATCAGGTGGCGGCGGTTGGAGGTGGCGTAGAACAACACATTGCCGGGCCGGCCTTCGATGCCTCCTTCCAGCACCGCCTTGAGGGACTTATAAGAAGCGTCCTCGCCGCTGAAGGACAGGTCGTCACAGAAAATGATGCAGCGCCGGCTGGCCCCCCTGATGAGGTGAAGCAACCGGGGCAGGGAAGGGATGTCTTCCCGGTGAATTTCCACCAGGGCCAGGGCGCCAAGGTGGGTTCCCGGGTCTTCTTCGTTGATGGCGGCGTGTACCGCCTTGACCAGGGAGCTTTTCCCCGTGCCCCGGGCGCCCCACAGCAGGGCGTTGTTGGCCGGCAGGCCTTCGGCGAAGCGGCGGGTATTGTCCAGCAGGATACTCCGCTGGCGGTCGATACCCCGCAAAAGGTCCAGGTCCACCCGGTTGACCCGTGCCACCGCTTGCAGCCAGCCGCCGTCGGCGTGCCAGACGAAGGCGCCGGATCCTTTGGCGCCAGCGTCCGGATGAGCGTCCAGGTTGGCGGATTTGGGCGCCGCCGGGGACAGGCGTTCCAAGGCCTCGGCGATCCGCTTCAACAGCGGTAACGGGTCGATATCGGGCATGGGGCAGGACATTCCTGGAGGGTGCGCCGGGGCGCCTATCATATCGGCTCCCGGAAATAGTTGAAAGTACCGGCGGTGTGGGTATAGTCCCGCTGGTCCGGCGGTCCCACTTTGGGCCGGTCCGGCGTCCGCCGTGCCGATTTTATGGAGCCAGCCCATGTTTATCTCACCCGCTTTTGCCCAGGCCGCCGGAGCCCCCTCGGGCGGTAGCGGACTTGAGGCCATCCTGCCTCTGGTCCTGATTTTCGTCGTCTTTTACTTCCTGTTGATCCGGCCCCAGCAGAAGAAAATGAAGCAGCACAAGGCCATGCTGGGCGCCGTCCGGCGCGGCGACCGGGTCGTTACCGGCGGCGGTATCATCGGCACGGTAACCAAGGTGGTGGACGACAACGAAGTAACGGTGGAAATCGCCTCCGGCGTCAAGGTGCGGGTGCAAAGATCGCTGATTTCCACGGTCTTGGCCAAGACCGAACCAGTTAACGACGACAAGAAAGGCGGCAAATCGCCATCGGGCGGAGACGGTGAAAAAGGCGGCGTTTCCGGTCTGAAAAAACTTCTTGGCGGCAAGAAATAACAAGATCGCCGGCGGTTTACTCCCATGGTCTATTTCGCAAAGTGGAAAATCTATCTGGTGCTGGGCATCGCCGTTTTGGGCATGGCCTTCGCCGCACCCAATTTCCTGGACGCCAGAAAAGCGGCGGCCCTGCCCACCTGGCTGCCCCATCAGCAGGTAAGCCTGGGCCTGGACCTGCAAGGAGGCTCGCATCTGCTTTTGGAAGTGGAAGTGGAAGCCGTGGTGCGCGAACGGCTGGATTCCCTGGTGGAAACGGTTCGCATCGCCCTCAGAAACGCGAAAATCCGGTATGGCGGTCTTGGCGTGACCGGGAACAGCGTCGCCTTCACGGTGAAGGATGGGGACAGGGTGGATGAAGCCTACAGCCTGGTGCGCGGACTGGATGCGGATGTGACCGCCGAAACGGGCGGCGGCAACAAGATTACGCTGAGCCTTACCGAACAGGCCATGCGCGACCGCAAGTCGGCGGCGGTGGAGCAGTCCATTGAAATCGTCCGCCGGCGTATCGACGAGACCGGTGTCCGCGAACCCACCATCCAGCGCCAGGGGACGGATCGTATCCTGGTGCAGCTTCCCGGCATCGATGATCCGGAGCGGGTCAAGCGCCTGCTGGGCAAGACGGCAAAGATGACCTTCCACCTGGTGGACCAGAAAACCTCAACGGCGGATGCCTTGAGTGGCCGCGTGCCGCCCGGTTCCATGGTGCTGCCCTACGCCGCCGGAGCAGGTTCCGGCGGCGCGACGGTGCTGGTGGTCAAGAAACGGGTCATGGTCAGCGGCGAGGATCTCATCGATTCCCAGCCCTCCTTTGATTCGCGCACCAACGAGCCCGTCGTCAACTTCCGCTTCAATACGGTGGGCGGCAGGAAATTTGGCGATGTGACCAGCAAGAACGTCGATCGTTTGTTCGCCATTGTTCTTGACGGCAAGGTGATCAGCGCTCCGGTGATCCGCGAACCTATTTTGGGCGGCAGCGGCCAGATCAGCGGCAACTTCACCATTCAATCAGCCCAGGACCTGTCCTTGCTGTTACGGGCCGGCGCCCTGCCGGCGCCCCTGATCATCCTGGAGGAGCGTACCGTCGGCCCCGGCCTTGGCGCCGATTCCATTGCCGCCGGCAAGATCGCCAGCATTATCGGCATGGCGCTGGTGATCATCTTCATGGCCGTGGTGTACGGGCGTTTCGGCCTGATGGCCGATATCGCCCTGCTGGTCAATATCGTCCTCATCGTCGG
>JAJRSS010000312.1 GCA_024278615.1 Alphaproteobacteria bacterium | reverse complement strand
TCGCTGACCCGGGCCAGGACCGCCATCGGCGACGGCACCTTCGATTCCGAGGTGACGCCGGTGACGGTAAAGACCCGCAAGGGCGAACACCTGGTGGACAAGGACGAACAACCCTTGAAGGCCAACCTGGAAAAAATACCCCAGCTCAAGCCCGCTTTCGCCAAGGACGGCACGGTGACCGCAGCCAATTCCAGTTCCATTTCCGACGGCGGCGCGGCCCTGGTGCTGATGCGCCGTTCGCAGGCGGAAAAGCGGGGTCTCGCGCCACTGGCCGTCATCCACGGCCATGCCACCCATGCCCGGGAACCCGCCTGGTTCACCACAGCCCCCATCGGCGCGGTGAACACGCTGCTGGACCGGGTGGGCTGGGACAGGGACGATGTGGACCTGTTCGAGATCAACGAGGCCTTCGCCGTGGTCACCATGGCCGCCATGCGTGACCTGGATATTCCCCCGGACAAGGTCAACGTACACGGCGGCGCCTGCGCCCTTGGCCACCCCGTCGGCGCGTCGGGGGCCAGGATCATGGTCACCCTGCTGGCGGCGTTGGAGAAATACGACATGAAGAAAGGCGTCGCCACGCTGTGCATCGGCGGCGGCGAAGCCACGGCCATGGCCTTGGAGAGAGTGAGTTGACATGGCGCGCCGCAATATTTCCCAGGGCTCGAAATTCGAGGAAATGGCCGGGTATTCCCGCGCCGTGGCCGATGATCCGTGGGTGTTCGTATCGGGCACCACCGGGTTCGATTATGCCGCCGGCACCCTGTCCGATGACATCACCGAACAGACGGAACAGACCTTCCGCAACATCGGCTGGGCCCTCAAGCAAGCCGGTTCCGGCATCGAAGACGTGGTGCGGGTCCGGGTCTATCTGGCGGCAGCGGAATACTTCGAGCCGGTGGCGGCGGTGCTGGGCCGGCGGTTTGCCGATGTGCGCCCCGCCAACACCACGGTCATCACCGCCCTCATCGATCCCGCCATGAAGGTGGAAATTGAAGTCACGGCGAAGAAAAGGGAGACATAAGATATGCCCACGACAATGATTACCGGCGCCAACCGCGGCCTGGGGTTGGAATTCACCCGCCAGTATGCCGCCGACGGCTGGAAAGTCATCGCCACCTGCCGGGACCCGCGGGCGGCCAGGGACCTGGCGGCGGTGGAAGGCGATGTGCATGTCCACGCCCTGGACGTCACCGACCATGACGCCGTGGACGCCCTGGCCCGGACCCTGAGACGGGAAGCCATGGACGTATTGATCAACAACGCCGGCATCCATGGGCCCCGGCCTTCCCAGCTTGGCGGCATCGATTACGACGCCTGGGCCAAGGTGTTTGAAATCAACGCTATGGCGCCGCTCAAGGTATGCGAGTCCTTCGCCGACCACGTGACCGCCGGGGAAATGAAAATCATGGCCACCATCAGCAGCAGGATGGGCAGCATATCCGATAACAACTCGGGCGCCTCCTTCATCTACCGGTCGTCCAAGGCGGCTCTCAACGCGGTGATGAAAAGCCTTTCCGTTGACCTGAAGGGCAGGGGGATTACGGTGGCGGTGTTGCATCCCGGCTGGGTCAAGACCGACATGGGCGGGCCCAGCGCGCTGATCGGCGTGACGGATAGTGTCACCGGAATGCGCAAGGTCATCGGCGGGTTGAAGGTGTCGGACAGCGGCAAGTTCTTCAACTTCGACGGCACGGAGATCCCCTGGTGATGTCCGGTCCGATAGAATTCTTTTTCGATTTCTCTTCGCCCTACGGCTATTTCGCTTCCTTCAAGGTTGACGAACTGGCGGAAAGATACGGCCGGCGGTCGGTGTGGAAACCCTTCATGCTGGGTGTCGTCTTCAAGGAAACGGGCAATCGGCCGCTGAGCCAACAGCCCCTGAAGGGGGAATACTGTATTCACGACTGGGAACGCCTGGGCCGGTACATGAACGTACCCTGGACCATGCCTGATCCCTTTCCCATCGCCACCCTGTCGGCGGCGCGCGCTTTTTACTGGCTGGACGGCCGCGATTCGGATCAGGCCAAACGCTTCGCACGCGCCGCTTTCGATGCCTATTTCGGCCAGGGCCGGGATATTTCGACGGTCGACGCGGTGGTGGAAATCGCCGCCGGCCTGGGCGAGGACGCGGCGGAGGTGAAGCAAGCGGTCACCGATGCGGCGATCAAGCAACGGCTGAAAGAGGAAACCGCGGCCGCCATGGAACGCGGCGTCATCGGTTCGCCCTATTTTATCGTCGATGGGGAAGGCTTCTGGGGTTCCGACCGCATGTGGATGATCAAGAAATGGCTTCAGGATGGCGGGTGGTAGGATGGCCAAAACCTTGATCGAATCCACCATCGACAACCGCTCCGACGCCTTTCGGGAAAACGCCGACGCCCTTGAAGCGCTGGCCGCCGACCTGAAGGACCGCGTCGCCGTCATCGAACAAGGCGGCGGCGAGGCGGCCCGTCGGAAACACCTGGACCGGGGCCGCCTGCTGCCCCGGGACCGCATCCGCAAACTTCTCGATCCGGGCTCGCCCTTTCTGGAGCTTTCCCAACTGGCCGCCGACGGTGTGTACGATGCCGACGTGCCGGCGGCAGGGATCATCACCGGAATCGGTTCCATCATGGGCCGGGAATGCATGGTGGTCGCCAACGATCCGACGGTGAAGGGCGGCACCTATTTTCCGCTTACGGTGAAAAAGCACCTGCGGGCCCAGGAAATCGCCCAGGCCAACGCCTTGGCGTGCGTCTACTTGGTCGAATCCGGCGGGGCCAACCTGCCCCAACAAGACCAGGTGTTTCCCGACCGCGATCACTTCGGCCGTATTTTCTACAACCAGGCGGTGATGTCCTCCATGGGCATCCCCCAGGTGGCGGTGGTGCACGGGTCGTGCACGGCGGGCGGTGCGTACGTTCCGGCCATGTCCGACGAAAGTGTCATCGTCAAGGGCCAGGGAACCATCTTTCTCGGCGGCCCGCCCCTGGTCAAGGCGGCGACGGGGGAAGTGGTCAGCGCCGAGGAGCTGGGCGGCGCCGACGTTCATGCCAAGGTTTCCGGTGTCGCCGACCACTATGCCCTGGATGACGCCGACGCCCTGGAAACCGCCCGCCGCATCGTCGGCAATTTCAACCGGGTGAAGAAGATGGAGTTGGAGACGCGGGAACCGGTGGAGCCGATATACGACGCCTCCGAGCTTTATGGCGTCATCCCGGCGGAAACGAAAAAACCCTATGACGTGCGCGAAGTTATCGCCCGCATCGTCGATGGCTCGGAACTGGACGAGTTCAAGGCCACCTACGGCGCCACCCTGGTCTGCGGCTTCGCCCGCATCCTGGGTTATCCCGTCGGCATCGTCGCCAACAACGGCATCCTTTTTTCGGAATCGGCGCTGAAGGGGACCCATTTCATCGAGCTTTGCGCCAAACGGGGCATACCCCTGGTCTTCCTGCAGAACATCACCGGTTTCATGGTCGGCCAGAAATACGAGGCCGGCGGCATCGCCAAGGATGGCGCCAAGATGGTAATGGCGGTCGCTTGCGCCCGGGTGCCCAAGTTCACGGTAATCATCGGCGGCAGCTTCGGCGCCGGTAACTATTCCATGTGCGGCCGCGCCTACGGCCCCCGCTTCCTGTGGATGTGGCCCAACGCGCGCATCTCGGTGATGGGCGGCGGGCAGGCGGCGGAGGTGCTGGCGACGGTCAAACGGGATGCCATGGAAGGGCGCGGCGAAAGCTGGAGCGCCGAAGAGGAAGCGGATTTCAGGAAACCCATCCGCGAACAATACGAAACCCAGGGCCATCCCTATTACGCCAGCGCCCGGCTGTGGGATGACGGCATCATCGATCCCGCCGACACCCGCATGGTGTTGGGCCTTGGCCTCTCGGCGGCGCTGAACGCGCCCGTGGAAAAAACCACCTTCGGCATATTCAGGATGTAACGCCCCATGAACGATGAACCCTTGAAATTCAACATCGACGTTTTCGACACCGCGTGGCTGGTCCTCGACCGTCCGCAAGTACACAATTCCTTTGACAGCGAACTCATCGCCGAATTGAACGGCAAGCTGAACGGCCTGGAACGGAACGAAGCCGTGCGGGCACTGGTCCTGGCGGCGGAGGGAAAAAACTTTTCCGCCGGCGCCGACCTCAATTGGATGCGCCAGACGGCGGACTATTCAGCCGACGAAAACTTCAAGGACGCGGAAGCCCTGGCCGAGCTGATGCACGCCCTCAATGTCTTCAGCCGGCCGACCATCGCCCTGGTGCAGGGGGCGGCCATGGGCGGCGGGGTCGGGCTGGTGGCGGCCTGCGATATCGCCATCGCCGCCGAAAACGCCTTTTTCGCCCTTTCCGAGGTCAGGCTAGGCATCATCCCGTCGGTGATTTCACCTTATGTGATCGCCGCCATGGGGCAACGCAACGCCAGGCGCTACATGGTGACCGGGGAAAAATTCAGCGCCGCCGAAGCGTTGCGCATGGGACTGGTGTCGGAAGTCGTCCCCGCCGCAAACCTGAAAGAACGGGCCGGAGAAATCCTCGACCAGATCTGCCTGAATGGCCCAAAAGCGGTTTCAGAGGCCAAGCGCACCATTCTCGCGGTTTCGGGCCGCCCGGTGGACCGCAAGTTGATCCACGACACGGCCCTCAACATCGCCAAGCTGCGGGCATCCCCGGAAGGGCGGGAAGGCATCAGCGCCTTCCTGGAAAAACGCAAACCGGCCTGGATCGCAGGGCCATCCAAGGCGGATTCCTCAAAAAGCTGAGTCAGTTTCATGTTCGATGCCTTGCTGATCGCCAACCGGGGTGAAATCGCCTGCCGGATCATCCGCACCGCCCGGCGCCTGGGTATGCGGACCATTGCCGTTCATTCCGACGTGGATAACCGGGCCCTGCATACGCGCATGGCCGACGATGCCTATTGCATCGGCGAAGCGCCGGCCAAAACCAGCTATCTCAATATGGATATGATCCTTGAAGTGGCGGAGCAAAGCGGCGCCTCGGCCATTCATCCCGGCTATGGATTCCTGGCCGAAAACGCGGAATTCGCTGATGCCAGTGGCAAGCGGGGATTTGTCTTCGTCGGCCCCACGGCACAGGCCATCCGGGCCATGGGCTCGAAAAGCGCCGCCAAGACGTTGATGGAAAAAGCGGGCGTTCCCGTGGTGCCGGGCTATCACGGTGAGGCCCAGGATGCGGAAACCTTCGCCCGCGAAGCGGAAAGGATCGGCTATCCTGTATTGCTGAAGGCTTCCGCCGGCGGCGGCGGCAAGGGCTTGAGGGTGGTGGAAACCGCCGGCCAACTGGCGGCGGCGGCGCAAGCGGCGGCCCGGGAAGCGGACGCCGCCTTCGCCGACGGCCGGCTGCTGGTGGAAAAGTACTTCGCCCGTTCCCGGCATGTGGAAATTCAGGTGCTCGCCGACAAGCACGGCAATGTGGTCCACCTGTTCGAACGGGATTGTTCCATCCAGCGCCGCCACCAGAAAATCATCGAAGAGGCGCCTGCTCCCGGGCTGGATGAAACCCTGCGGGCGCGCCTGGGGAAGGCCGCGATTTCGGCGGCCAAGGCGGTAGACTACGTGGGCGCCGGCACGGTGGAGTTCTTGCTGAGTGAAAACGGCGATTTCCACTTCATGGAAATGAATACCCGCCTTCAGGTGGAACATCCGGTGACCGAGATGATCACGGGATTGGATTTGGTGGAGTGGCAATTGCGGGTGGCGGCGGGACAACACCTGGCCTTCGGTCAGGAAGATCTGAGGGTCAACGGGCACGCCATGGAAGCGCGCCTTTGCGCCGAGGACCCGGCGCGGGAATTCCTCCCCGCCATGGGCCGGCTGGAGCGCCTGACCTTTCCCGCGGAAGAGGATGACGTGCGCATCGATTCCGGTATGCGGACGGGAGATATCATCACCGTTCATTACGATTCCCTGATCGCCAAGGTCATCGTTCACGGCGCCGACCGGGGCGCCGCCATTCGCCGTTTGCGCCAAGTCCTTTCGAAAATCCGCCTGAAAGGGCCGGCCTGCAACCTGGGCTTCCTGTCGGCACTCGCCGGCCATCCGGCCTTTGCCACCGGTGACGTGGAAACCAGGTTTATCGAACGCCATCGGGACCAGTTGTTTCCGGCGGCGGGCCCGGTACCGGCCCGGTTCATCGCCCTGGCCTGCCTGTGGGTGGTGTTGGATCGGCAACGGCGGGCCGCCGCTTCACCCCCCCACGAGGCCACCGACGATCCTCACAGCCCCTGGCGCCATACCGGCGGATGGCGGCTCAATGCCCCGCACCGGGATGTGATCACCCTTGGGCACGGCGGCGAAACAGTGGACGTGCCAGTGCGGATTGCGGAACCAGACTTGATCCTGGAATTACCCGATGGCGCCGTCACCGCGAACGGGAAAATGGATCAGGCCGGCGACCTCGAAGCGTCTATCGACGGCCAACGGGTAAGGGCAACGGTCTGCCTTTACCAAGGTGGCATGACCATTCTTAGCGGTGGGCAATGCCACCTCCTGGTGCCGGGCGGCGTTGGCGGAGAAAAACATGCGGAAGGCGAATTCGGCCATGTAAATGCGCCCATGCCGGGTAGAGTGGTCGCCGTGGAGGTAGAGGCGGGGAAGCAAGTACGGCGGGGGGAGACTCTTTTGGTGCTGGAAGCAATGAAAATGGAACACGCGGTTACCGCGCCCAAAGACGGCATGGTCGCCCGTATTGAATATTCCGTCGGCGATCAGGTGGAGGAGGGGGCGGAACTGGTGATTTTTGATTCCGCTGACGATTGAATACAATTTACCTGATTAAGCCTTTTTTGTAGTTCTTTAGTATAGATAGTGAATACAGAATTCGCTGTAACTCTGAAAGGCCTCCGGCAATACCAATTGAAAATTGGAAAAGGGACGCTTTTGTTGGGAGAAGCCGTGACTGACTATGACCTGAGCCAGGTGAAGACCCTGATCGTCGATGATCATGACCCCATGCGGCGGATTTTTTTAATGATGCTCAAGGCGTTGGGCATGCGTGAAGTCGAGCACGCCAATGACGGCCAGGAAGCCCTGGAGATACTCAAGCATTTTGATGCGGACATCATCATTACCGATCTGGAGATGCCGGTAATAAACGGGTTTGAACTGACCCGTCTTGTCCGTAACGGCGAGGCAGGGTCCGACCCTTTTACCCCCATCATCATGGTTTCCGGCCACGCGGAGAAAGAGAGTATTTTTGCCGCCAGGGACGCCGGCATAAATGAGTTTCTGGCCAAGCCCGTTTCGGCGAAGGACCTCTATGCTCGAATTCGTCGAATCATCGAACATCCCCGTCCCTTTATCCGCGCCGATGAATACTTTGGTCCGGATCGGCGGCGCAGGGCGCAGAAATTTGCTGGTCCCGACCGGCGCAAGATGGAATATACCTATTCGGCGTAAAGGGTTCCATCACCGCTCCTTGGTATAAGGCGGCCAAATGCTGACGGTTTCGAACATGCGCCGGCCTTCCAAGATCAAGCTGGTGGAAGTAGGCCCCCGCGACGGACTACAAAATGAACCTGAAAAGGTGGCGGTCGACATAAAGGTGGGACTCATTCACCGGTTAGCCGATGCGGGGCTGCCGGTGGTCGAGGCTGGAAGTTTCGTTTCCCCCAAGTGGGTGCCGCAGATGGCGGACAGTGCCCAGGTGCTGGCGGGTGTCACGCCCAAGGCGGGCGTAGACTACCCGGTATTGACCCCCAACATGACCGGCTTCGAGGCTGCGGTGGCGGCGGGAGCCAGGATGATCGCCATCTTCGCCGCCGCCTCGGAAACCTTTTCGAAAAAGAACATCAACCGCTCCATTGAACAAAGCCTGGAAGAATTCGCACCTGTAACCCAGGCGGCGGCGGCCAGGGGAATCGCCGTCAGGGGGTACGTTTCCTGTGTCCTGGGATGCCCCTATGAAGGCGGCATTGAACCGGCCGAGGTCGCCCGGGTCGCAGGCCGGCTGCTCGATCTTGGATGCCAGGAAGTTTCCCTGGGAGATACCATCGGCACGGGAACTCCGCTAAAGGCCCAGGCCATGGTCGACGCGGTTGCCGCGGTGGTGCCGGTGGAAAAGCTGGCGGCCCATTTCCATGATACTTACGGGCAGGCCCTAGCCAACACCCTGGCGGTGATGGAGAAGGGCGTGGCCGTGGTGGATGCTTCCGTCGCCGGATTGGGGGGCTGTCCCTACGCCCGGGGCGCATCGGGTAATATGGCGACCGAAGATGTTGTCTATATGCTGGACGGCATGGGTATAAAAACGGGCGTAAACCTGGGAAAGGTCATCCGGGCGGGACGGTTTATTTGTGAAGCGCTTGGCCGCCGGCCGTCGTCGAAGGTTTCCCTGGCCTTGGGAAAAGGGGCAAGCCCTGATACCAAGGACCAATGATTAAGGTGGCCGCCCGGCGGGCAAGGTTCAGGCCATCTTTTGGTTGGCGAAGGAAAATGGCCCGATATTGGCGACTTGAAGGGGATGGCTTGTGGTTAAAACCGGCCTCGGCATGAAGTTCTCGAGGTACGGAATTTGCCTGCAAGGCAAGCAAACGTGTTGTCCCCGAGGAGGAAATGGCTGTATAATCCTACCCATAAGAATCAGGGAAACAAGGGTAGAAATTATCCTGACAATAGCACGTACGCCATTCGGGTTTGCTGGGTAGCGCGTAGCGGGTGAGTGACGTTCGGCTATTGTGATCCGCTTCGCTATGGAGGCAGTCAAGGATTGACTTAGACCTTCCCCGGCTCCGCCGAGGACAAGGCGAAGAAAGATATGGATTTGAATCAGCTCAGTATCCTGATTGTCGAAGATAACCTTCATTTCCGAAATCTGATCCGCACCATTCTCGGGGCCTTGGGGGTTCCCCGCATCGAGGAAGCGAGAGATGGCGCCGAAGCGATCGAGGTATTGAGAGGTTTTCCTGCCGACGTCGCCATCCTGGACTGGAAAATGGATGGCGTTGACGGCATCGAGCTTGTCCGCCGGATTCGGACCAGTGAGGACAGCCCCAACCGGTTCCTGCCGTTGATCATGGTCACCGGATATACGGAATCAAGCCTGATCCGGAGCGCCCATGACGCGGGTGTCAACGACTTCCTCGCAAAACCGATTTCAGCGAAATCCCTGTGGTCAAGAATCAGCTCGGTAATTGAAACACCCAGGCCCTTCATCCAGACCACCGAGTATTTTGGCCCCGACCGGCGGCGGGAAGGTTTGCCCTTCAAGGGAAAATGCCGCCGAAAACAAGCGCCTGTTTTTATTACCGTACCCGGCAGTGAAGCCAGTCATTGAGCGCATAAGGAATCGGCCCTGAATTTTATCGGGCAATCGTTGTTCGGTTGGTTGTTTACTCGCAAAGACAGGATGGTTGTGCTCGCCGGTAGTTGGAGAGCAAGAAAAAGAGCCACTTCATCTTGGGCCGGCGGGGCAGTGGATGCCAGATATAGTGTTGATGAAACACCTCTTAACTATTTGTAGATGAGCTTGAGTTAGCTTTATTGAGTCGAAGTGGAGTTTCGGATCGGGGCGAATGTCAAATTACAATCTCGAGCGGCTGAATTTTTTGATTGTTGATGACAACAAGCATATGCGTGCCTTGGTCAAGTCGATCCTGCACGCGCTCGGCGTGAAGAACTGCGTTGAGGCGACGGATGGCGCCGATGCGTTCAAGGAACTGCGACACTACCCGGCCGACGTCATTATCTGCGATTGGAGCATGTCGCCTCTGGACGGGATGGATTTTGTCCGCCTGGTGCGTACGGGCAAGGACAGCCCCAATCCCTTCGTTCCCATCATCATGTTGACGGGGCACACGGAAATGAACCGGGTCATGGAAGCCCGCGACGCGGGGGTTCACGAGTTTCTGGCCAAGCCAATTTCCGCCAAGAGCCTCTATGCCCGTGTCCGTTCGATCATCGAGCGGCCCCGTCCATTCATCCGCGCCGGTATGTATTTCGGTCCGGACCGGCGACGGCGGGAAAATCCCAATTACAAGGGCAAGGAGCGGCGCAAGGAAAACCTGGAGAGCGGTGGCGCCGAGGGTGGCGGAGCAGGAGAGCTTTCCCAGGACGAAGTATCGGCGCTTCTGAATGGCTGACGAACGGGGCCCTCTGGGTGTTCAAAAGAGAACCCGGTTGCGGAATTTTGAAATGATGAAGAAATTTCGCCGCAAACTGGCGTATTGTTCGGGAAAGTAAGGAAAAGGGTTATGAGCGAGGAAAACGGCCAGGAAGACGCTCAGGTTCGAGTCATTACCCCTCCGCATGCCCTTGCGTCCAAGGTGCGGGCAGGCGGCCCCGGCGCGGTTGATCCGGCGGCGCTGGAACGGGCTGAACAAGTGATCACCAACATGGCCGATGATTACCTGAATTGGGTGCAGGAAGATTTACGCCTGATCCAGGAGGCCATGGACGAATTGAAAAGCAGCGGCGGGGACAACCAAGTCGCCATATCCAGGATTTTCGCCGTCTCCCATGACATCAAGGGGCAGGGCGGCAGCTTTGGATATGACCTGATGACCATTGTCGGCAACGATCTTTGCCGGTTGATTGAGTACTCGGATAATCCGGACGCCTCAATGCTGGACGTCATTCAGGTCCATATCGACACCATGAAGTTGATCATCAAGAACGAAATGAAAGGTGACGGCGGGCCCGAAGGGACGAGGTTGCTGAAGGGTCTTGAAATGGTGGCTTCCAAGGTCAAGCCCTCCTGACCCTGGCCTGACCCTGGCCTGACCGGCCTTAGCGGTCAATAAAACGCTTCAGGCGGCGATGGTTTCGGCTCCGGCCTTGTGGATGATATCTTCTGCCATGCGGTCGGCGACGGTGCTGGTGGGCAGTTTTTCGGCTTCGGCCCGGATAAATATTTCCTTCATCGTTTGGCCGATGGCTTCCACCCGGTGCAGGACTTTTTCCTGGCTGTACCCGGGGCCTTCACTGGCCACGTCGATGACCCCGCCGGCGTTGGCTACGTAGTCGGGCGCATACAGGATACGGCGGCGGTTCAATTCTTCACCGTGGCGGGGTTCGGCCAATTGGTTGTTGGCGCCGCCGGCGATGATACCGGCCTTGAGCATGCCGATGGTGAAGTCATTGATGACCGCGCCAAGGGCGCAGGGCGAAAACACATCCACTTCCAGACCGAGAATTTGATCCGGCGGGACCGCTTCTGCGCCGAATTCATCCACCGCCCGGTTCACCGTTTCCGGTCTAATATCGGCGACGAACAGCCGGGCGCCCTCTTCATTGAGGAACCGGCATAGGGCATATCCCACGTTGCCCAAGCCCTGTACGGCGATGCGGATGCCGGAAAGGTCCGTCCGCCCCATGCCATATTGGACGGCGGCGCGAATGGCCATGTAAACGCCGTAAGCCGTAGCCGGGGAAGGGTTGCCGCTGCCGTCGGAAATACCGCGGGCGTAGGCTGTTTTTTGGCGCACGATGTCCATATCGCCGACCGTGGTACCGACGTCTTCGGCGGTGATATAGCGCCCACCGAGAGAATCGATGAAACGCCCGAAGGCGCGCAGCAAACGCGGAGTTTTCACGACCGCCGGATCGCCCAGGATTACCGCCTTGCCGCCGCCGTAGGGAATACCGGCGATGGCCGCCTTGTAGGTCATGCCGCGGGACAGGCGGAGTGCGTCGGTGAGCGCGTCATCCTCGGTCGCATAGTCCCGCATGCGGCAACCGCCCAGGGCGGGGCCAAGGGCGGTATTGTGGATGGCAACGATGCAGCGAAGTCCTGTTTCGGCATCGGAACCGAAAACCACCTGTTCGTGATTGTCGAAATCGGGCGCCGTAAATACCGGCATTGCCGCTCTCCTGTACCCAACACTGGTGTAACCAAACCTGAGCCGATAAGGCGATAGCGAACGACGCAACACTAAATCATCGCAATGTTAATTATCTCCGAATCCGGCCGCATTTTCAATGGATCCATACGTGCTTGCGACAAATTCATATATAATTATCAATAGGTTGCAGTAAATATCCCAATCTTGCTTTATTGCCGGATTAACGAAATCTTCTGTCGCGGCGGGCGCCAACGGTGGCTGAAGGCGGCAGCGGGCATGCACCAACACCCGCCAAAACAGCGCCGTGGAAAATATCAATTTTCTATGTGAAAGGAATTGGTTCGGCGATTACCCGCTTGTGCCGAGGCTCTGGCGTAAATCCTCCAGCCAAAGCAGGCGGGCCTTGTTCTGGGTGATATCGTGATCCAGCCATTGGACCAGGTACCCGGTATCGCCGGCATGATGGCCACGCAAATCCTCAAGCCGGGTCAGTTCGCTTTCACACAACTCCAGCAGAAGGTCGGCCTGGGCGCGCCGGTCAGCGTCATCCAGCAGATGCAGAAAATGAAACTTCAGGGCGACGATCAGTTTGTTGAGTTCCAGGGCGCCGGTGCGGATGCGGGCGGTCAGCAGGGCGCGCAACTCATCCCGGCCGGCCTGGGTGATGGCGAACAGGGGATCATCCTCCGAGTCGCCTGAACCCTCCGCCGCGATGAGCCCTTCGTATTTCAGCAATTCCACCGAAGTGCCGAGAACGTCCAGGGAAGGACCCATCATCCGGCTGACGAAATGGCGGATGTTATTGACCAGTCCGCCATAGGTCAGGGGCTTGAGGGCCAGGGTGCCCAGCGCGCACAGGCGGATGGCTTCCTTTGGGGTCAGGGTTTCGTCGGCATACATTGTTTTTCTCCGTGCCCTCTATCATATCCCAATTTTGGCGCAAAGTCCATTTCAGCCGTGTCCGGTTCAGGCGGCGGCTTTCAGGCCCAGCCGGTCCCATACCTCGGTGATGGAGGTGATCAGGTGATCCATGTGGGCGTCCGTGTGCAGGGGCGTTGGCGTGAAGCGCAGGCGCTCGGTACCCCGTTCCACGGTGGGATAGTTGATCGGCTGCACATAAATATCGTGCTTGAACAGCAGCTCGTCGCTGGCCAGTTTGCATAACCGTGGATTGCCTACCAGCACCGGCACTACATGGCTTACCGACGGCATGACCGGCAGGCCGGCCTCGGACAGCCGGCGCTTCAGGGTTGCCGCTCGTTCCTGGTGGCGTTCGCGAAGTTCGTTATGTTCCTTAAGGTAGCGCACGCTGGCCCGGGCGGCGGCGGCGACGGCGGGCGGCATGGAGGTGGAAAAGATGAACCCGGCGCCATAGGAGCGGATGAAATCACACATGGCGGACGAACCAACGATATAACCGCCGACCACGCCGAAGGCCTTGCCCAGGGTTCCCTGGATTACGGTAACGCGGTCGGCGACGCCGTCGCGCTCGGCGACACCGCCACCCCGGGCACCGTACATGCCGACCGCATGCACCTCGTCAAGAAAGGTCATGGCGTTATGCTTGTCGGCCACGTCGCAGATTTCGCTGACGGGGGAAATATCGCCGTCCATGGAATAAACCGATTCAAAGGCGACCAGCTTGGGCAGTTTGGGATCCACGTTGCTGAGGAACCGGTCCAGGTCCTCAACGTCATTGTGCTTGAAAATCTTCTTCTCGGCCCGGGAGTGGCGGATGCCTTCGATCATGGAATTGTGGTTGTTCTCGTCGGAAACGATGACGCAACCGGGAAGCAGAGCGCCGAAAGTGCTGAGCGCCGTCATGTTGGCGGTATAGCCCGAGCCGAAAATCAGCGCAGCCGGCTTGCGGTGAAGATCGGCCAGTTCCTGCTCCAGCAGGACGTGATAGTGATTGGTGCCGGAAATATTCCGGGTGCCGCCGGCCCCCGCGCCGCAGCGGTTGATGGCTTCGTGCATGGCGGCCAGGGTTTCCGGATGCTGGCCCATGCCCATGTAGTCATTGGAGCACCAGACGGTGATTTCCCGGGTTACGCCGTCCCGGTAGTTCAGGGCACTGGGAAAAGCTCCGGCCTGACGCTCCAGATCGGCAAAAATCCGGTACCGGCCTTCGTTCTCCAGTTCGTCGATTTTGCCGGCGAAGAATTGCTCGTAATCCATAAAAAACCCTCTTTAGACCTATCTATCCATAACACTAGGTAGTTTCCGGTATACTAAAGTACAAGCCCCGTATTGAATAGTTATGACATTCGGGCGGGTGGCGACCTATCGCCCTTTGGCAGGGACGAAATTTTGCTCCACATACCCCAATATGTCGTTAACACATTGCTCTACGGACCGGCTGCGGGTATCGACTATCAGTTCCGGGTTTTCCGGCGCTTCGTAAGGCGCTGAAATACCTGTAAAATCGGGGATCTCACCCCGCCTGGCCTTCTTGTAAAGGCCCTTGGGGTCCCGTTTTTCGCAGGTTTCCACATCCGCGTTCAGGTAAATTTCATGGAAAATGTCGTCGGCCGCGCGGCGGGCCTGGCGCCGGTCCTCCCGGTAGGGTGAGATGAAGGCCGAAATGGTGATGTTTCCGGCGCCGGCGAAAAGCGCCGCCACTTCACCGATACGCCGGATGTTTTCCTGGCGGTCGGCGGGTGAAAAGCCCAGGTCGGCGCTCAAACCATGGCGAATATTGTCTCCATCAAGGACGTATACCTGAAATCCCCGGTCGAAAAGCCGTTTTTCGAGTTCAAAGGCGAGAGTGGTCTTGCCCGACCCGGAGAGGCCCGTAAACCACAATATGCCGCCCCGGTGCCCGTTGGCCTTCCAGCGGACATCTCTCGGGACGCGGTGCTCGACCGAAGTAATATTTGTCGATTTCTGAACCATTGGCTCTGTATTCCTGTACCCGCCGTTGAATATCCGGTGCGTTTTACGTCTCCGCGGACCATCCTTCAAGACAAAGGTGCCCGGTGTTGGTCCGTTTCCGGAAAATCTAGCCGATGGGGGTGGCCACCGGAAATTCGGGAAACAGATAGATGGTCATGACCGCTATGGCGACGCCATAGGGAATGCCCTTTTCCTCCGAATGAAGGTTGTTGATCCAGGCGACCGAAGTCATGGCGGGGGTCAGTTTCACCCGCCTGAACAGCATCACTCCCAGGGCCAGCGCGCCGCCGGCGATAGACACGCCGAGCAAATAGGTGAGCAGGTAATCCCAACCGGTCCATACCGTCGCGGCGGCCAGAAGCTTGGCGTCGCCGCCGCCAAAGATTCCGTAGGCAGTCAGCACGATGCCAATCGCCAACATACCGGCGCCAACACCGAAATGGCTCAATATGGCTATCATCGTCCAGTCGCGGGAAAGGGCGGCGGGCAGGAAGGAGATCACGATGACGATCGAAGTCCAGTTGGGAATTTCAAACCGCCGGATATCGCTGATACCCGCATAGGCCGTGGCAAGGAGGAAAACCGCCACAGAAAGCAAGAAAAAGTAGGTCAGGTATTGGTCCAATTTAAGGCGCCACTAGTTAAGCGCCGAAACGATGGCATTGCACATGTCTTTTATCGATCCCCCGATGGCGGCAACGGCGCCGGCGACATTGATCGAAATGACGGAACCGATAATGTTGCATTCACATGCTGGCCAGCATGCGCAGTTTGGCATGATCTTTGATCAGCAGTGTCTTAATGCCGCCAACGTTGGATCGCCGCTCGACAATTCCGTCCCGCGTCAGGGCGCCGATGGCGACGGCGATTTCCTGTTTGTCGGTTCCGGCCCAACTGGCGATTTCATTGTGAGCGGGCAGGGAATCGATAATCCAGCTGCCGTCACCCAGCGTGTTCGGCGCCGACAGCTTCAGCAATTCGGTGTAGATCCTTTGCCGTGGATTGAGCAGGCTGAGTTCCGCGACACGCGCATTCAGGGTGCGGATTATGGTGGCGAAATCATTCAACAAACGAAGGGCGACGGAGGGAATTTCCCGCAGGAGGTTCAGGAAGTCATTGCGCTGCAGGGAGGCGATGAGGCAGCGACTTTTGCCGACCACCCACGCCGAACGTTCCTGGCCGCTGACCGCCGCCATTTCGCCAAAATGGTCGCCAGCGGCCAATTCGGCCAGATAGACCTCCCGGTCGCCGTCTTCGTACAGGGTGACCCTGACCGAACCGAGCACGATAAAGGATACGTCGAGGGATTTTTCCGCCTGTTCGATAAGAACCTCATCGGGCTCATATTCAAACCACGCGCACTTTTCCTCGATGTGGCGAAGGACGGCGGCAGGTACGTCCTCAAGTAACCGGATACCGTCAAGGCGGTGTTCCAAGGAGCCGGAGTTCGTTTTCTCGCCCCTTACGTTTTGGGCCCGGTTCCGGGTCTTTTTCCGGTCCGTTTCCTGGGTCTTAACCAACACTACATTCCTCGTCAGGTCTCGTCATGCGGCACTTTTGGGCGCCACGATCCGGAAAACCAAACCCACGGCGCACAGATGCCGGAAAACTTCCGGACAACCCACTGGGCGCCACTGGGAACGCCACTGGCGGCCGGCGGCGACGGGCGGCCCCAAAGGTCCCATTCCACGAAATTGGCACCAATCTAGCTCCCTTTTATTAACCACTTATTTAGACCGATTGGTGTTTTCTATAGGGCCGGGAAACACAAAATCATTAATACGTGGAAATGCGGGAATTCCGCCATATTTTCCGCTAAATGCGGTCAACGAGGATGGGGGGTCCGTGCCGGGCCCGCGGGTTTTAAGCCAATGAAATGGGGCCAGTTTGAAAAATGGTGTCAAATTGGATCGATTCGATGATGCCCCCCAATCGGGGCTATATGCGACGGGCCGGCCGCGGCCGCCAACAGCTTGCCGGCGCCGCCACCATCCCTCTCATAACCCCCTTCCTAATTTGAACGAATGGGAACAAACGCATGAATGACATCCGCATGTTTGACGTTCGGAGCATGAAAACCATGTTGCGTACCCTGGCGGTTGCCGTTTCCCTGGTGGCGGGCCTGATGGCTTCGCCGGCGTGGGCTGGGGTTCCCGAGGCGATCAAGGACTATGAAGGTGGAAACTACGAAAAGGCGCTGGAACAGTTTTTCGCAACGTTTAAGGACATCGAGGCGCAGTACTATCTCGGCAAGATGTATCAAAACGGTCAAGGCGTGGAAGAAAACTACTCCCGGGCCTGGAGTTGGTACAAACGGGCGGCGGGAAAGAACCACTCAGATTCATCGTTTGAGTTGGCCAGGATGTATGAGAAGGGGCAGGGAGTGCCCCAGGATTGGAACGAAGCGGGCAACTGGTACCTGAAGGCCGCTAAATCCGGAAACGTCCGCGCCCAGGCCCGGTTGGGGCAGATGCTTATCGAAGGTGTTGGCATGGCCCGGGATATCTACGAAGGCACCGAGTGGTTGCAAAAAGCCGCCGAAGGCGGACATGCCGGCGCGCGTGGCCGCCTTGATGAAATGTATCGCCGGGGAATGCTCTCGAAGAACCAGGTGATCTATGGGGTCAAAAGCAAGAAGGAGCCAGTGGAACTCAGCGATGCGGGAAATCTTATCCGCAATGATATGCAGGGCATATTCCAGGTGGCCCTGAAAATGGCGGGGCAGGGGAGTACCGGCAAGTCGTCCATCGAGATTGGCGGGGATACGATCACCTTTGAACAGGAAAACAGCTTGGTCATTGTCATGCCCTTCGTGAAACTAAATCACGCCAATGGTGACGTGACTGACATGGGGACCATTCGCGTCAAGGTGACGCCGGAAAAGGAAAATACCTTTTATCGAATTCAGATGGCCTTTTCCGGGCAAATCGTGACCTCCACCTCCGGCGGGGTCCAGACCGGAATTCTGACCTTTGAAGAACTTCAGGTCAGCGGCTTGTGGTCTAAGGACCTGCGCGACTTTGTCGAGGTCGATATCAAGACCGGAAACCTGCGTAGTTCGGTGACCGGAAACCAGATCATCGAGGTGGGCGAACTGGTCGTCAACACCAAGCTGGTGGAAAAGCAGCCCGGCTTGTGGAGCGGCCCGACTCTCGTGCGGGTTGTCGACTTCACGATGACGGAAAAAAGTGTGGGCGTCCATGTCACCATCGGTAATTTCACCGTTCGTGGCGAAACCGAAGGCATGCGGATAGCTGCCTACAAGCAGTTCCAGAAGGGCCTGGGCATCGACCTCGAAACCGGCGAATGGAACAGCGAGATTCTGGCCAATGGGTTCACCATGCCCGATATGTTCCCCTTGTTCGGCCGGGCCTCATGGGGCGAGGTTACCTTTGAAAATATTGAAGTGATTCAAGACAAGGAAACCCTGTTCAAACTTGGCAGATTTTCCATGGCATTGGCGGCCAGCGGGCTGGAAGAGGAACTGGGTCAGCTGGCCTTCAAGGGCGGGTACGAAAACCTGGAATTCAACAGCAAGGATGCCACGGACAGGTTGGTGCCAAGGACATTGACCTTCGACACTACGGTGGAACGGTTCCCGGCCCAGAAAATTCTAGCCTCCGCCTTTGGCGTCGGTGTGCGGGCGGCGGCGGAAGCAACCACCATGGCCGCCATGGGCGAGGCGCCGTCGGCCGCTCAAATGATACTAATGAGTCTCAATCTGGGCGAAGACATCAAGCAGGCCCTGATGGAATCCGGTACCGAGCTTGTCCTCAACAACCTCAGGATCACCTCGGAGGCCTTGGATGTGAACGTGGGCGGCCACCTGAAAGCCGATCCCTACGCCGTGCTGAACGTCTTTGGCGCCTTCTCGGTGGAAGTTAGGGGTGTGGATGAACTGCTAAAAAGCCCGGAGGTCTCCCCCGCGGTAGCAAAGAACGCCGATGCCCTGAATATCTTGCGGAAAATGGGTGAAACCGGCACGGGCAGCGATGGGACGCCCGTTATCCGCTACCGGATCGATGTCACGCGGGAGGGCCCAATTCTTCTCAATGGTGAAGATAGCGCTAAGATTCGGAACAGCTTTCAGGCTTACTAAGATTGCTGGCCTTGGCCGCATCGCCCGCGGCCTCCTTCTTGCCCGGCGATAAGCGGAAACGATCACCGTGGGTTAATTGATCCTTGAGATGCCATGGGACAGCCAGCAGCATGCCTGATCCGGCGATAACCGATGATCCCGGCAATAGCCGCGTTCTGCGCCGTCTCAACCGTGCCTTTTACGATCTATGGGCGTTCGGCAGCAACGCCCTGATCGGGTGGATGCCTTTGGAAGGAGGCATCTCTATTTTGGTTGCGCCAGTGATCACCGTATTTCAGGCGGCGGGGACCGATCAGCGCATTTTCAGCGGCGAGCGCATGATGGATGCCGGGATATTTGCCGATATCGCCGGCCAATTGGGAATCAAGCCTAAGAAGATAACCCTTGCCGATATGGGCGCGCCATCGTGGGATGCGGTTCGGAGGGAGGACATCAACGGCCTGTTTGTCCGCTATGCTGTAACCAGGACAGATCAGCGTGCCGCGTTCCTTTTGGATATCGCGGGGTTCGCCCTTAGCTCGCCGGAGGAACAGGCGGCGCAATTGAGCGTACTCGGCTATTCACTGAACATCGCCGCCGAAAGGGCAGCGGATCAGGGCATCGATATAGACTTGGCGCGTTCCACGACCGGCGATGGATTTTATGTATGGAACCGGCGCCTGGGTTACGCCGCCGATGTGAACCTGTTTTGTGTATTGATGATCGCCCTGGCTCACCAGGCATTGCAGCAGCGCCGGCTGACCCAGTCCTTCGTGCCCACCATTCGGACCTGTTTCGGTGTGGGCAGTCACTACAGCTTCTTTCAACTCAACCGGCTCGACCCCATGGGTTCTGACTATATCGTCGGAGAACTGACGATTGACCTGGCGCGCCTGATCGACCACGCAGAGCCCAATCAAATTCTTGTCGCCGAATTCCGGCGGTCCGGCGACTCGGCGGTCATGGACATAGGTGCGGAAAAGTTCCTGGCATCGGCGGCCTTTATGCTGGACGGGTTTAAGGATATCAAGCTGGACGGCGACGCCATAACCCGGATTTCCACCTACCTGACCGGCGAGCGTCAACCGGATGGCGCTTTCGATGTCCGCAGGTTCACCACCCGGGATAAGCACGGACGTATCCGCAACGCCTATAATGCCAAAATCAACATATTCCTTAAGGACGATGCCCCCATCTTTTTAGGCCTGCGGGATGACGATGTGGTCTGATGCGGATGGGCAGCGCCACTTCGCTCCCAAATCCGCCGGTTGCTGTCGGCGTTGCTTATAATTTTAGTCAATTGGTCCTGTATTCATAAATAGTA
>JAJRSS010000311.1 GCA_024278615.1 Alphaproteobacteria bacterium | reverse complement strand
TTCTAATTGGCCGAGTTCTTTTACCGGTACCTTGTTGAGCGAAGGGGTAACCGAAAAACCGGGAGATCCCCCTCACTCCACCTCGAACACTCCGTCCACCTCCACCGCTATCCCCAGCGGCAGTGACGGGGCGCCGACGGCGAAGCGGGCGGGGCGGCCGGCATCGCCCAGCACTTCGACCATCAGGTCCGAGGCGCCGTTGACCACCTTGGGCTGATCGGTGAAGTCCGGCGTGCTGTTGACGAAACCGCCCAGCTTGACCACTTGGCGGATGCGGTCCAGATCGCCGCCTAACGCCGCCCGCGCCTGGGCCAAAAGGTTGAGCCCGCAAATGCGCGCCGCCCGGTAGCCGTCGTCCAGGCTGATGTCGTCGCCCACCGTGCCAACGTACTTCAGTTCGCCGTTCCACATAGTGATCTGGCCGGAAACGAAGATCAGGTTGCCGCTGATCACGTATGGCACGTAGTTGGCGGCGGGGGGCGATGTGTCGGGCAACTCGATGCCCAGTTGCTTGAGACGGGCGTCGATTTTTCCAGCCATGGGGGGTCCTCCTTGTTGGCGTGTCTCTTTGGTGTATTCGGGAAATTCGCTTGCTGGGCAGCACTATAGCCCGTCCGGGCAGGGCGGGAATACCCCCGTTCCGCCGCCACCCCGGCAGGGGAGCGGCACAGGGGAACTGCGGGGTGTTGCGGGTTTAGCGAAAACAAAAAAAAGGGGGGCCGCCGTGGGCAAACCGGCCCGTGGCGACCCCCCGCTTCCCAGGGTGGAATCGTGTATCCTCAGTTCATCCCGGTTCAGAGGCCGGCCTAGGAACAGCCGCTGGTTTCGCCGCAGGTCATGCACTTGAGGCAGGTGCCGTTGCGGACCAGGGTAAAGTTGCCGCATTCGGAACAAGCGTCACCCTCGTATCCCTTGATGCGGGCCTCGCGCACCTGGGCCGTCTGAACGGCAACGCTTTCGATCACGGTTTCTTCGATATCCAGGGCCTGAAAACCGTCGTTGGCTGGCGCCGGCCGGGCGTCCGAATTCACCGCCACGGCGGTTGTTGCCGCCGCCGCACCGCTGCCGGATTTGCTCCCCTTGATGACCAGGAATTTGCTGCGCACGAAACCCAGGCTTGTGACCGCCTCTTCGCCACCGCCGCCATTGTCCTTCAGGTCACCTTCATCGTTGCCGGCGCCCATGCTGTCCGGTTTGAGGTCTTCGGGTACCACATGGGCGAGGTCGTTACGGCCCAGGTAGGACACCGCCAGTTCGCGGAACAGGTAATCCAGGATGGAGGTGGCCATCTTGATGGTGTCGTTGCCCTCGACGATACCCGAGGGCTCGAAGCGGGTGAAGGTGAAGGCCTCGACGTATTCCTCCAGGGGCACGCCGTATTGCAGCCCGATGGAAATGGCGATGGCGAAGTTGTTCATCAACGAGCGGAAGGCGGCGCCTTCCTTGTGCATGTCGATGAAAATCTCGCCCAGGCGCCCGTTATCGTATTCGCCGGTGCGCAGGTATACCTTGTGCCCGCCGACGATGGCCTTTTGGGTGTAGCCCTTGCGGCGCTGGGGCATGCGGTTGCGCCGGGTAATGAAACGTTCGATAACCCGCTCGACGATCTCGGTACGGACGGCGCCCGCCGGTTCGGCCAAATCCCCGGCCGTGTCCAGGTCGTCGTCGTCGAGAAGCGCCGCCTGCAAGGGTTGGGACAGCTTGGAGCCGTCCCGGTAAAGGGCGTTGGCCTTGAGCCCCAGCCGCCAGGACAGCACGTAAGCCTCCATGCACTCCTGCACCGTCGCCGAATTGGGCATATTGATGGTTTTTGAAATGGCGCCGGAAATAAACGGCTGGCTGGCGGCCATCATGCGGATGTGGCTGCCAACCGACAAGGACCGTTTGCCAACGCGGCCACAAGGGCTGGCGCAATCGAAGACGGCTAAATGCTCGTCCTTCAGGTGGGGTGCGCCTTCCAGAGTCATGGCTCCGGTAACGTGCAGATTGGCCTCTTCGATCTGCTCCCTGGAAAAACCGAGGGCGGACAGCATGTTGAAAGACACTTCGTCCATCGCCTCGGCGTTCAGTCCCAATTCAGCGGTGCAGAATTCCTCCCCCAGGGTCCATTTGTTGAAGGCGAACTTGATGTCAAAGGCATCTTTCAACGCCTTTTCCAGCTTTTCCAGGACCTCGCCGGTAAAGCCCTTTTCCTTCAGCCTTTCGTGATTGATGCCCGGTGCCTCTTCCAGGCTGCCGGCGCCGACGGCATAGTGAATGATGTCGTCGATTTGAGACTCGGTATATCCCAGGTTTTCAAGCGCCGCCGTGACCGTCTGATTGATGATCCTGAAATACCCACCGCCGGCCAGCTTCTTGAACTTTACCAGGGCGAAGTCGGGCTCGATGCCGGTGGTGTCACAATCCATGACCAAGCCGATAGTGCCGGTCGGCGCGACCACCGAGACCTGGGCGTTGCGGTAGCCATGGGCTTCGCCCAGTTTCAAGGCCCGGTCCCAAGCCCAGCGGGCTGCGGCGGCCAGTTCTTTGTCGGGGCAGGCGCCGGCTTCCAATGGCACCGGCGTGATGGACAGGTTTTCGTAGCCGTCCTTGTCGCCGTGGGCGGCGCGGCGATGATTGCGGATCACCCGCAGCATGGCTTCCTTGTTTTCGTTATACCAGGGAAAAGAGCCCACCTCGCCGGCCATTTCCGCCGACGTGGCGTAGGCGACGCCGGTCATGACGGCGGAAACGGCGGCGCAGATGGCGCGGCCCTTTTCCGAATCATAGGCGATGCCGGCGGACATCAGATAGCCGCCGATATTGGCGAAGCCCAGGCCAAGGGTGCGAAAATCGTAACTTTGCTCCGCCACCTTGCGGGACGGGAACTGGGCCATGAGCACGGAAAGCTCAAGCGTCAGGGTCCATAACCGCACCGCATGATCGAAAGCTGCGACATTGAAGCGGCCGTCCCCGCCGGCAAAGGCCATCAGGTTGAGGGACGCCAGGTTGCACGCCGTATCGTCCAGGAACATGTATTCCGAACAGGGGTTGGAGGCGTTGATGCGACCGTTTTTCGGGCAGGTGTGCCATTCGTTGATGGTGGTGTCGAACTGCACTCCCGGATCGGCGCAGGCCCAGGCGGCATAGCCAATCTTTTCCCACAACTCGCGGGCGCTGACCCGTTCGGCCACCTGACCGTCGGTGCGGCGGATAAGTTCCCATTCGCCGTCGTCCAGCACTTTCTCCAGGAACGCGTTGGATAGGCGCACGCTGTTGTTGGAATTCTGCCCGGACACGGTCATGTAGGCTTCCGAATCCCAGTCGGTGTCGTATTCGGGGAAGGAAATCTCGGTGTATCCCTGGCGGGCGAACTGGATCACCCGCTGGACATAGTTTTCGGGGATCATGGACTTACGGGCGCCAACGATCGCCGCCTTGAGGGCCGGGTTCTTTTTGGCGTCCAGGCGGTCTTCCTCTGGCACATCTTCTTGGTGGCAGGCTTCCATGACCCTGCCCATGTGCAGGCTGGCCAGGCGCGACCCGGCGACCAGCGCCGCCACCTTCTGCTCCTCGCGCACTTTCCAGTCGATGAACTGGCCGACGTCCGGATGGTCGATGTCGATGACCACCATCTTGGCGGCGCGCCGGGTCGTGCCGCCGGACTTGATGGCCCCGGCGGCACGGTCGCCGATGCGCAGGAAACTCATCAGGCCCGAAGACTTGCCGCCACCGGAAAGGGGCTCGTTTTCGCCCCTCAGGCAGGAAAAATTGGTTCCCGTTCCAGAGCCGAACTTGAACAGGCGGGCCTCCCGGGTCCACAGGTCCATGATCCCGCCGTCGTTGACGAGGTCATCGGCGAGGCCCTGGATAAAACAGGCGTGGGGTTGGGGGTGTTCATAGGCGGATTCCGAACGAATCAGTTCGCCGGTCCGATAGTCGACGTAATAGTGGCCCTGGGCGGGGCCGTCGATGCCGTAGGCCCAGTGCAGCCCGGTGTTGAACCATTGGGGTGAATTGGGGGCGCCGACCTGGGCCGCCAGCATGTAACGCATTTCATCGTAATA
>JAJRSS010000028.1 GCA_024278615.1 Alphaproteobacteria bacterium | reverse complement strand
CGGTGAAAAACGGCCTCAGCCTGTGGGTGGTATCCGACAACCTGCGCAAGGGGGCGGCGCTCAACGCCGTACAGATCGCCGAGGAACTGGTGCGGTCTTATATGAAGAAAGCCGCCTAGTCCTTGCTTCCGGAATTCCGCGCCACGGGCGCGAAGCCGGAAAGCGGCGCCGAACTATCGAGTCCGCGCCGATTTCCCGGCCGGTATGTCGCGGCTCGCGAGCCAGCGAAAGCCGGAACCCGCCAGCTTGAGAGTAGCGGCGGGAATTATTCCTCGCGGCTTTCCGGATCTTGGGCGCCTTTGCCGCGGTCCTCGATGCCGCCTCGTTTGCCGCGCCGGTCCGGTCCCTGGTAGGCGCTTGTTTCCCGCCGCCGCCGGTCGGGGCCGATAAACCCTTCTGTTTCGATGAACGGCCGCGGGTTTTTGGCGATGGCGGCGATATGGCGGCGCAGGCCTTCCGCCGAAAAGGGCTTGATCAGCACCTCGTTGGCGCCGGCGTCCCTGGCCGCTTCCACCTTGTTCCGTTCCGAAAAAGAGGTCAGCATGATGATCGGAACGAAAGGATCGGGGACATTTTTTCCGGCGCGGATCTTGCGGATCAGTTGGGTGCCCTCCATGTCCGGCAGCAGGTATTCGGTGATGATCATGTCCGGCGCCAGGTCATTGCGCAACATTTCCAGGGCCTCGACCCCGCTGGCGGCCTCGCGGACATCTTTACACTGAAAGACATTAAGAATGCCGCGCACCAGATTTCGGGCAAAGGCGCTGCCGTCGACGACCAGGATTCTCATATTCGAAAGATTCATTTTGATCCAAGCTTACCCAAACAGGTTTCCCTGAAACACCAATCCTCAGCGGGAAAGGTTAATCCAATTCCCGGGCCGAAAAAAGTTCCTTCGGGTTGGTGATTTCATCCTGGGCCCGGGTGAGGAAAAGCTCATCGGCCTGAACCAACGCGGTTTGCCGGAGAATGCCGAACAGGGATGAAACGGCGCCGGCAACCGCCCGGCGTGGATTGCGGTCCTTCAGGTAGTGGCCCAGGAAGAGGGCGGAAAATACATCCCCCGCGCCCTTGGCGCTCAGGGACAACCGGGGCGTACTTACCGCCCAGGCGGCCCGGCGGGTGACACAGACCGTATCGAGGCGCCGCCCATCGCCGGGGACCGAGGTCGCCACCACCACGCCCGGGCGGCCACCGGACATGATAACGCGGGCCGCGTCGGCGGCCTCATGGGGGCCTGTCACCGGCCGGCCGCTCAGCAGGCTCAACTCGAAGGCGTTGGGGGTGATCACGTCCGCCGCCGGCAGGGCGTGGCGGCAAAAGAAGTCCCTTACCGGTTCAGGCACGTAAAGGCCCTCCTTGTGGTCACCCATTACCGGGTCGCACAGGTAAAGCGCATCCGGGTTTTCCCGCCGCACCGCCGCCACCGCGTCCAGTACTACCTGGCCCGTTTCCGCCGAACCCAGGTAGCCGCTGAGCACCGCTTCGCATTCGCCGAAGACGCCCCGGGCGCCGATGCCGCCGATGATATCGGCGACCTCGCCGGCTTCGAGGACGCGCCCGGTCCAACTGCCGTATCCGGGATGATTGGAAAAACGGACCGTATCCACCGGCCACACTTCCAGTCCCAATCGCTGCAGGGGAAGCTGGGCGGCGGATTGGCCGACGCAGCCATAGGCGACCCGGGACTGGATGGACAAAACCCCCATGGCCCGACCTTGCCATAGGCGGCGTGGGGATAGTAGGTTTTCGGCACGCTCAACCAGAGGACATGTCCACCATGGCCAAACCCGCCAGGCCCCGCCGCAGCGTTCTTTACATGCCGGGTTCCAACGCCCGCGCCCTGGAAAAGGGCCGCGCCCTGGCCGCCGACGGCCTGATCCTGGACCTGGAAGACGCTGTCGCCCCCGAGGCCAAGCAAACCGCCCGCGACCGGGTTATCGCCGCGGTCGGGAAAGGGGGCTACGGCAACCGGGAACTGATCATCCGCGTCAATGGGCCGGACACGCCCTGGGGCGAAGACGACATGAACGCCGCCGCCGCCTCGGGCGCCGACGCCATCCTGCTGCCCAAGGTGGAAAGCGCCGAGGCGGTATGCCGGGCGCAGGCGGCCATGGATTCGGCCGGGGCGCCGGCGGATATGGCCATCTGGTGCATGATGGAAACGCCGCTGGGCATGCTGCACGCCGAAGACATCGCCGGCGCCTCGAAATCCGCCGGCCGCCGGCTCGCCTGCCTGGTCATGGGAACGTCGGACCTGGCCAAGGACCTGCAGGCGGCCCACACGCCTGAGCGCCTGCCCATGCTGACGTCGCTGGGGCTGTGCCTGCTGGCCGCCCGCGCCTTCGGGCTGGCGATCCTGGACGGGGTGCATCTGGACCTCGCCGACGATGAAGGATTCGATCAATCCTGCCGCCAGGGGGTGGAACTGGGCTTCGACGGCAAGACCCTGATCCACCCCAAGACCATCGAGACCGCCAACCGCGTCTTCGCCCCGTCGGCCGACGAAGTGGACTGGTCGAGAAAGATCATCGCCGCCCATGGGCGGGCGGAAAAGGAAGGCCAGGGCGTGGTGGTGGTGGACGGCAAGCTGATCGAAAACCTTCACGTGGAAAACGCCAGGCGCCTGGTCCAGTTGGCGGAAGCCATCGAGCGACTGGGGAGTTGATCGAGGTTCCATGGCCAATCGGGAAAACACCAAGGCCGACCCGGGGAACTTCTTCGAGGATTTCCACGTCGGCCAGGAAATCATCCACCCCACGCCGCGGACCCTGACCCGTGGCGACGTGGCCCTGTATACCGCCCTTTATGGTTCTCGGTTCGCCGTGCAGTCTTCGGACGCCTTCGCCCAACGCATCGGCTTCAAGGCCGCGCCCGTGGATGATTTGCTGGTCTTCCATGTGGTTTTCGGCAAGACCGTGCCCGACATATCCCTGAACGCGGTGGCCAACCTGGGTTACGCCGATTGCCGTTTCGGTGAACCGGTCTTTCCCGGCGATACCCTGAGCGCCCGCTCGCGGGTCATCGGCCTCAAGGAAAATTCCAACGCCAGGACCGGGGTGGTCTACGTGCGCACCACCGGCGTCAACCAGGATGGGCGAATGGTCGTCGAATACGTGCGTTGGGTGATGATAAACAAGCGGCGCCCATCGTCCCCGGCGCCCGAGCCGGTGATCCCCGACCTGCCGGAAGCCGTCGCCGCCGCCGACCTGATGACGCCGGCGGGGCTGGACCCGGGGTCTTATGACCGCCAGCTCGCTGGAAGCGCGCACGTCTGGGACGACTACCAGCCGGGGGAGAAAATCGATCATGTGGGCGGCATGACCGTCGAGGAGGCCGAACACATGATGGCGGCGCACCTTTACCAAAATACGGCCAGGGTCCATTTCGACCAGCACGCGGCCAGGGACAGCCGGTTCGGCCGGCGAATCGTTTACGGCGGTCACGTCATTTCCATTGCCCGCGCCCTGTCGTTCAACGGCCTGGCCAACGCCTTCAAGGTGGCGGCCATCAACGGTGGCCGCCATGTGGCACCGGTGTTCGCCGGCGACACGGTCTACGCCTGGACGGAAGTGCTGGCGGTGGCGGAACCGGCCGGTCCTTCGGACCAAATATCGGACCAAATATCGGGCATGGGCGCGCTTCGGCTGCGCACCGTGGCGGCGAAGGACCAGCCCTGCGGCGATTTCCCCGGCCGGGACGGTGACGGGAAGTTCGACCCCTCGGTGGTGCTGGAACTGGATTATTGGGTGCTGCTGCCCCGCCGGACCTGAACGGCGCGCGGGCGCCTTCGCGGTGAAGGAATTTTTTTCACCCAGACTGCAGCCGGGCGGCGCAGGGTTCCAAACGAAAATCACTTCGAGGTCCGACAGGCCGCTAAACCGAAAAATATTTGGCCTGGGGGTGCAGGACGGCGATGGCCGAAGTGGATTGTTCCGGGTGAAGCTGGTCCTCTTCGGCCATCTTGATGCCCAGGGCGTCGGCGCCCAGCAAGTCCAGCAGTTTTCTCTGGTCGGCCATGTTGGGGCAGGCGGGATAGCCGAAGGAATACCGCGATCCCCGGTAT
>JAJRSS010000310.1 GCA_024278615.1 Alphaproteobacteria bacterium | reverse complement strand
GGGTTCCGTCCTCGTCAACCGGCCCCTGGCCCGGACCCTGCGGACCATCGCCCGGCAAGGGGCGAACGGGTTTTACCGGGGCCCCATCGCCGGCGACGTGGCCGGCGCGGTGCGCATGGCCCCGGTCAATCCGGGCGGCATGACCGAGGCGGACCTCACCGCCTACGTGGCCAGGAAACGGGCCCCGGTGTGCCTGCCTTACCGCCAGTACCTGGTTTGCGGCATGGGGCCGCCGTCATCGGGCGGCATCGCCACGTTGCAGATTTTGGGTATTTTGCAATCATTCGACCTGGGCGCCCTGAAACCGGAGACGAAGCCGGAAATGAAACCGGATGCGACGTCCGCCGCCCCCGCCAAGGCGGTTCACCTGATCGCCGAGGCCAGCCGGCTGGCCTTCGCCGACCGCGACACCTACATCGCCGACGAGGACTTCGTGCCCCTGCCGCCGGGCATGCTGGACCCGGCCTACCTGGCCCTCCGGGCCAGGCGGATTTCAACCGTTGCCGCCATGGGCGAGGCCGTTCCCGGAATGCCGGGGGTAGGAAGCTATCTCCGCCCGCCGGCCGGAGACGCCGGCAAGGGCCTGTCCACGTCGCACCTGAGCGTCATCGACGGCGACGGCAACGCCGTCTCCATGACCACCAGCATCGAGAACGCCTTTGGCTCGCGCATGATGGTACGGGGGTTCCTGCTCAACAACCAGCTCACCGACTTTTCCTTCCGGCCCGAGCGCGACGGCGTCCCGGTGGCCAACCGGGCGCAAGCCGGCAAGCGGCCCAGAAGCTCCATGGCGCCGACACTGGTTTTCGACGGCGACGGCCAACTGGTGATGGCGGTAGGCTCCCCCGGCGGGTCGCGCATCATCGGCTACGTGGCCAAGACCCTTATCGCGGTCCTCGATTGGGGCATGACCATGCGCCAGGCGGTAAGCCTGCCCCACTTCGTCAACCGCAACGGGCCCACCGACCTGGAAAAAGGCACCGCCGCCGAGAGCCTGAAACCGGCTCTCGAGGCCATGGGCCACGAGGTGCGCATCCGTACCATGACCAGCGGCCTGCACGGCATCCTGGTCCGCGGTGGCGGGCTGGAAGGCGGCGCCGATCCCCGCCGGGAAGGGGTGGCCATCGGCGATTAGTCGGCGTCGTTCAGCGCCCAGTCGTAGCCGTCACCGCCGATGCGGGTAAGCCCCCTCAGCGCGCCTTTGAGGACCGGGGCGGCGTACTTGCGCAAGTGCCCGATGATGGCCTTGTCATCACCGCCGAAGTCATCGGCATACCAGTCATAAAGGCTGGAAACGGTCAGCTTGCGGTCCGCCACCCGGACCCCCCGGGGGTGATTGATGTATTCCCGCGCCGCCTTGGCCAGAAGTTTTTCGGAATTTTCGGCGGTGAAGGCGGTGACCTGAAGATTGGGGCACCCCAATGCGGCGCAGTTGACGGCGTAATGAATGCGCGGATCTTTCCACACCGGCCGCAGGATCCGGTGTTCGATATCGTCCAGGCTGAGCGGCCGGCCTTCCACTTCAACCAACTTCCTGCCCCACGGGCCGTCGCTGAACAATCCCGGCGAGATGTCGATGTCGCGGATGGACCCGACCGGATAGTGATCCAGAATCACCCGCAGGGTGAGCGCGTTATAGAGGTTGACCCAAAAGGCGAACTGTTGAGGGCGGTTGAAGCGGCTGATGGGGACGGCGGCCAGGCGATCAAGATAGCCGTCAAGGGGCGCTCGTCCGGCCTTGGCCTTTCCATAGGCGACCCGGTTAACGCCGTCGGCGCTTTCAACCACATAGGCTTTCAGGAAGGCGTCGAAGCCGCCGTGATCGATGGACCGGGTGGAATCGGCTTCATGGGCCGTCCACGTGTTCCAAAGCTCGGCCTTGGGCGCCGCCTGCGAAGCCAGGGGAAACAGCACCGCGACAGCCGCCAGAAAAGGAACCGCCCGCTTCATCGGCCCGATGATAAACGGTTCGATACCGACACGCTCTTCACTTCACCGCGATCATCAACCGGGGGGAGGATGAAAACCGGGGAAAATAAGCTGTCGGCCCGCCGTTGCCCTAGCGGGGCTTGGCCCGCCGGTCCCGGGGCAGGTCGAGGCGGAAGGTGACCCCGGTCTCATCCGATTTTCGCAGGCTGATGTCGCCGCCGTGGGCGCGCATGATATCGCGGACGATGATCAGGCCCAGGCCCGTGCCGCCGTCCCGGGCCGAACCGGCGAAAGGCTGGAACAACCGGTCCTTGGCTTTTCGTTCAAGCCCCGGGCCGTCGTCGGCGACGTCGATCACCAGGCGGCCGCCCTTGACGCTCCCCGCCGCCGCGGTCACCGTAAGGGTGCCGGCCCCGGCCTCGAAGGCGTTGATGCCCAGGTTGCTGAGGACACGGTAAATCTGTTCCCGGTCGGCGATTACGTACAGGTCCTTTTCCACCCGGTTGACCAGGACCAGGCTCTTGTCGCCGGTTTGAAGGGCGGCGAAAGACGACCCGGCCTCGGCGACAAGATCGTGAAGGTTGAAGCGCGCCACATGAAGCGGCGGCGCGACCTCGCTGACGTAATCGAGGGTCTGGCTGCACAGGTTCACGGCCCGGTCGATGGCCGTATAAAGGCGCGGCGTTACCTTCTGCACCTCCGGATCGTCGATATCGGCCAGCCGGTCCGAAACCAGCACCGCCGTCGCCAGGCTGTTGCGAAGGTCGTGATTGATCTTGGCCACCGCCGCGCCCAGGGTGGCGAGCCTGGTTTTCTGCAGCAACGCCACCCTGAGTTCCTTTTGCATGGCCGCCAGTTCCCGTTGGGCGACGCCCACTTCATCGCTGCGGTTGCTGGTGCGGATGGTGAGGGTTTCGTCTTCCGGGTTTTCGTGGAAGGCCATCATGCTGCGGGTGATGCGGCGCAGCGGCCGGACGGTCAGCCACTGGATGCTCAGATAGACCAGCCCGGCGGCGAGCAGGGAAATGACGATGGAAAGCTGAAGGATGCGGGCCGAATACGCATACATGGCTTCCCGCATGGGCGTTTCGTCCAACACCACTTCGATGTCCACCGATGAGTCGTGGGGCGAAACGCCGATAACCCGCAAGATCCGGTTTTCCTTTTGCGCCAGCGCGCTGAAGGCGTCGACCAGCCATGTCAGGATGTCGCTTTCCCCCATGTCGCGAAGATCGAAGGTCGCATCCACACGGGGCGGCATCTTGGTGCTGAGCATCAGCAGCTTCATGTTGGTGCGGCGCAGGACGATGCCGTAGGCGCCGGCGTGAATCAGAAGCTCCTTTTCCAGGTCCTCGCTGACCATGCCGTCGGGGGTGGCGGCCAGGGCCAGCATGGCCAGATGGGCGGACGCGATGTGCTGTTCCAGGTAGACCTTGCGAAAGCGGGAAATGGACGGCGCGTAGATCAGGAATTCGGCGAACATGATGAACAGCACGGTCATCACCAGCAGGCGCGCCGAAAGGCTGTTGAGGCCCGAGGGCCGGTAGGGGTTTTGAGCAGCCATGGGGGAAGGTTATACCAAGGATCAACCCGTTCTCAGCCGAAATGAGAGAGAAACCGGACAATCCGTTTCATCCGGGCGCCGAACAGGGATTCCGTATAAAAGCTTCCGGCGGCGCGCTTGCTGATCTCGCCCAGGGTCGGATAGGGCGCCACCATGGCGGCCAGGGCGCCGATCCTCAGCTTGGCGTTCATTGCCAGAACCCAGGTCTGGATCAATTCGCCGGCCTGGCAGCCGACGATGCCGGCGCCCAATATTTTCCCCCTGGGGGTAACCACCGCCTTGACCAGCCCCTGGGTCAGGTTTTGCGCCCGGGCGCGGTCGTTTTCCCCATAGGGCCAGCGCAGCACCCGGTATTCCAGCCCCTGGGCCTTGGCCTGGGATTCCGTCATCCCCACCTGGGCCAGTTCGGGGGCCGTATAGGTAACCCAGGGCACGGCGCCGGTATCCGCCTTCGCCGGCAGGCGAAGCAGGGCGTTGCGAATGACGATGCCGGCGTGATACCCGGCCACATGGGTGAATTGCAGTCCCCCGGCGACGTCGCCGATGGCGAACACCTTCTTGTTCGTTGTCCTCAGCCGCGCGTCCACCCCTATACCCTTGGGCGAGAAGGCGATGCCCGCTTTTTCCAGGTCCAGGCCATCGACGTTGACCCTGCGGCCGGCGGCCAGCAGCAGGTGGGAGCCCTCCACCCGGGCCGGCGCTCCCTCCCTTTCAAACAGCACCGCCACGCCGGCGGCGCTTTTTTCGACGCCCGAAACCTTAACCCCCTCGTGGAATTCGATGCCGTCTTCTTCCAGTTGCCGGCGAAGCACCGCCACCAGTTCGGCATCGTCCCGGGGCATGACCGTAAACATTTCAAGCACCGTTACCCTGGCGCCCAGGTGGCGGTGGGCCTGGGCCATCTCGATGCCGATGGGACCGCCGCCGACGATGATCAGGTGTTCGGGGATTTGGCTCAGATCGAAGATGGTTTCGTTGGTCAGGTAGGGCACGCCGTCCAGGGCGGGGATGGGCGGAACGAAGGGGGACGACCCGGTGGCGATCACGATGCGGCGGGCGGTGATGGTGGTATCGCCGGCCTGGACCGTGCGGCGGCCGGTAAAGCGCCCCGGGGCCTGGATCACATGAACGCCCAGGCCTTCGAACCGTTCGACGGAATCATGGGGGGCG
>JAJRSS010000309.1 GCA_024278615.1 Alphaproteobacteria bacterium | reverse complement strand
TCGATAAAGCCCAGTTGATAGAGCAGGCCATTGAGCGCCCCGTACCCGGAATCGTAGATCCATTTCCAAAGCAGGCCGTTGGCGACCGTCGGTATGGCCCAGGGGATCAGGATCATGGCACTGAGGAATCGCCGGCCGCGGAAAGTTTCATTCAGCAAAATGGCGATACCCAACGACAGGATCAGGATCGCCGTTACCGAAATAACGGTGAACGAAAACGTGCGCAGGGTCGATTGCCAAAACAGTTCGTCCGACAAAACCTTGATGTAATTGTCGAACCAGACGAACGGTACCCGGTGCGGCCGGGTCAGCTTAAGGCTGAAGAAGCTGGTATACAGCGAATAGAGAATGGGAAAGACGGCGACCAGCGCCAGCACCGACATCACCGGCAAGATGAATAGCACGGCGCTGCGTGCCTCGTAATTGAAGCGACGCGCCAAGCGGCTTTTTATGTCGAGCGTAGTGGTGGACGACATAACTCTTTCCCTGCGGCGTTAGCGGTCGAAAGGAACTGAACCGGGAGAAAAACCGTCCCGGCGATAAAACCGGGACGGAAGTATATATCCTCAGGGAGGGAGGGGACGGTTCAGCCCATCTCTTTTTTCAACTCGTCCCACTTCTTGCCGGCTTTCGCCATGGCTTCGGTGGGGCTCGCCTTTTGCAGAACCGCCGCTTGCCAGGCCGACCCATGGACGTCGTTCCATTCGCCGAACCAGGGCGTGACCACGTCCTTCTTGCGGGCCAAAGCCTGCTGTTCCTTGATGATATTGACGTCGGCGTACGAGTTGTAGGCGGCCTGGACATCGGTATCGGCAAACAGCGGCTTGACGCCGAAACCGGCGCCGATATCGATAAACAGGTACTTCTGGAACTTGTATTCGCCGTTGGCCTTGCCGCCAAACCATTCGATCAGCTTGGCGGTATTTTCGGCGCGGGTCTTATCGGCGGCGGCGGCGGCGCTCATGCCATGGAAACGCATCCATCCGACGGTGGCGTGCGAACCGTCCTTGCCCATGGGCATCAGGGCCTGCTTAACGTTGCCGGCGATTTGCGACTGCTTGGGATCGTTGAGCATGCGCATGCGGTATTTGGGTTCGAGCGCAAAGGCGTGGTTGCCGGATGCGAACGCCTTCAGGCCCGTCAGCTCGCCGGTTTCGACGCAGGCCGGTGAAACGATTTTGTGCTTGTGCACGGCGTCAACCACCCATTGCAACGCCCTGACGGCGCCCTTGGCCGGGTCCTGCATGATGGAGTTGCCGCTGTCATCGGTGAAGCTGCCGCCGTGGGAGTAGGTCATCGCGGCCAGGAACTCGATCAGCCAGCTTTCCTGGGCCAGGGCCAGCATCAGCGGATATTCGGAAATGCCCGCCTTCTTGATTTTCAGGCACTGTTCGGTGACTTCGTCCCAGGATTCCGGCGGGCTCGATATCCCGGCCTTCTTCAGGGCCTCGTCGTCATAAAGGAAAGCCATGAAATCGGTATAGTAGGTGAGGCCGTATTGGCGGCCTTTGTAGGTCATCGAGTCGGTACAGAATTTTTCCGCCTCGGCGTTGTACTTCATCAAGTTGTCGAACCCGTCGACCGGCTTGATCCAACCGGCTTCGGCCCATTCGGGCAGCCAGGCGTCGGATACCCACATCATGTCCACCGGCGCGCTGCCGACGAACTTGGTGATCAGGTTCTCGCGGTACTGGGCCCACGGGGCGTTGGAATAGTTGACGTTGATGCCTGTCTATTTCTGGAATTCCGATACGTGGCTCTTGACCAGATCGACGGCCGCCGACCAGGCCATGAAATGGACCGTATCGCCGGCGGCGACAGCCTGATTGAACAGGCCGCCGGCGCCAAGGGTGCCCAGTGCGCCGGCCGCCGCCGTGGACTTCAGAAAATCGCGACGATCGAACTTGTTGTATCCATTGCTCATAATCTTGCGCCTCCAAATGTATGCCATCTTAGGATCGGGCTTGGCGTCACCAATTCCAACAGGGGATGCATTTCCTCCCACCAGTCTCCGGATTTCCCGAAGGGGACCGTTCAAGCAAATTCCACTTTTTTTTCTTACGCTACCACGCGGAAAATAAGTCGTCAACTGACGACAAAAGATTCTGGAAGCTTAGAAACCCGTCCACGGTGAGGCCCGATGCGCCCCCGCGATCATGAGCCGGGCCGCGGGTTTCCGGCGCCTTCGACCATGGCTTTGAACCCGGCGACGAAGGAGCGGACATGGAAGGCTATGATGTCGTCAGTCGGCACCGATTGGCTGGCATGGTAGAGATGTTTGCGGATGGCCATGTGCGAGACCGTGCCGTGCAGCGTCCACCCCAGTTCGTGTCGGAGGGCAACGTCTTCGGGCAGGCAGACGTCCTGCTCGGCGGCGACTTCCTCGACGATGGTCTCGAGCAGCCGGGTGATGATGGAGGCGATATAGTTGGGCGCCATGTCGCCTTCGGCCAGCGACGAATAAAGAAACAGCCGTAGCCAGCGTCTTGTCAGCACGGTTTCCGCGTAATCCCTGTAGAAATCGGTCAATCGCTCGGCGACCGGCCGCTCGCGATCGGTGAGATCGGCCAGCCAAGTGCCCTTGAAAGGCCCGAGGATGGTGCGGGCGTAGACCTCGGCGGTGAGCGCCGCCTTGTTCGGAAAGAACCGGTAGAGCAGCCGCTGCGAGATACCGCAGGCCGCCGCCAGGGGACGTGTCTGCCCGGTCAGCCCGTATTCGGAAAAAAACTCGGCCGCCTGATTGAGTATCATCTCGCGGCGTTCGGCCCGGGGCAGGCGGGTGCGGCCGCCGACCCTGAACTTTTTCGCCTTGGTGATCTTGAGGCCGGTCGATTTTGCTTTCATCCCTGATTTTCCCCCCAATTCATATTGATGATGATAGTTTGTATCAAAATAAATTTGTCGTCAATTGACGACAAAAATCACTTCATTGTCCGTGGCTCCTGTGCCTATCATATGCAGGCACAACCTGTCGAAAGGTCGCCCTGTCGCCACCACCAGCGAGGCCACGCCATGATCTACGAACATCGCACCTATCGCACCGAACCGGGCAAGTTGCCCAAGTTGATGAAGGCATACGAAGACAACTGCCTTCCTGTCATCGGTAAATACGCCAAGCTGATTGGCTGCTGGACCACCGAATCGGGGACGCTTAATTCAGTCCTGTTCATCTGGGCTTATGACGATTTCGCACACCGGACGGCACAACGCGGCAAGCTTGCCGCCGATCCCGACTGGGGGCCGGCCGTGCAGACAATTCTGCCTTTCCTGGTGCACCAGGAAAGCTTTTTTCTGATGCCG
>JAJRSS010000308.1 GCA_024278615.1 Alphaproteobacteria bacterium | reverse complement strand
CTGGGAGACGCGCACACCATCGGTCAGGGTATAATTTGACACGATCATGGAAAACAGCACCTATACCTGTCCACGCGAAGCCGGACGGACTCCCGCCTTTCCCATGGACAGCCCAGGTTTCGGTACAGAATTTTCACCAAATTTGATTAAAATTCCGATAAAAGTCTCGGATTCTGTAAACGGTGTAAAAAGCAATAACTTACATATACTTATAATATGTTTCTTAAGGCCGTTTCGAATAGAAGGCCCGGTTGGAGGAGGTTGAAATAGTCGGATTACGCCTTATCCGGTTGCCGCTGCTGGTTTTCGCCGTCCTCTTGGCGAGTTCAGGGCCGGCGTGGGCCGATTTCGACCGCTGCCAGGCCGTGCATGAGGCGGCTTTCCTGGGTGAGCCGGAGGAATTGACCGCTCTGCTGAGGGCCGGCGCCGACGCCGACTGCCGGGATGAGGTTTCGCAGACGCCCCTGATCACCGCCGCCATCGGCGGTAGCATCGGTTGCGTCGGCATCCTTTTGCTGCGCGGGGTGGAGGTCAACTCCCGGGACGAACTGGGGTATACGGCCCTGACCCATGCCCGCAACAAGATGGCCCTGTTCGACCGCCCCCAGGGGGAACGCTACCGGCTGATTTATGGTGGCATTGCCCGGCTGATCGAATGGGCCGGAGGGAAGCCGTGAAATGGCGAGACGTGAATTGGCGGGATTGGGGGTAGATCATGTTCTTTACCCTTTCCAAGGTCTTCTGGTTCCTCGCCAATCCCGGCAACCTGCTGCTCATCCTGATTTGCCTGGGCGTGGCGCTGTTGTGGACCCGGTGGCCGCGGGCGGGAAGGCGCCTGCTTACGGCAACGGCGGTGATCGCGGTGATTTTGTCGGTGGCGCCCCTGGGGTCCTGGCTGGTCGCCACCCTGGAAGACCGCTTTCCGCCGCCGGTTGAAATGCCGGCGCGGGTGGACGGCATTATCGTTCTCGGCGGCATGATCAATCCCGCCCTCAGCGAGGCGCGGGGGCAGACAGCCCTGGGCGGCGCGGTGGAACGGCTGACCGCCTTCGCCCGGCTGGCGAAAAGGTACCCCCGGGCCAAACTGGTCTTCACCGCCGGTTCCGGCGACATCTTCCGCCCGGACCTGAAGGAAGCCGATTTTGTCGGTCCGGTCCTGGCGCAACTGGGGCTTGATCCGGCGCGGGTTCTTTTCGAAGACCAGTCCAGAAACACGTTTGAAAACGCCGCTTTCAGTTATCGCCTGGCCCGGCCCGAAGCGAAGGAAACCTGGCTGCTGATTACCTCCGCCTTCCACATGCCCCGGGCCGTTGGAAGTTTCCGCCGCATCGGCTGGAACGTGGCGCCCTATCCCGTGGACTACCAGACAGGTGGGAAGCTTTCCTTGGAGTTCAGCTTTATCGGCGGCTTGAGCAGGTTGGGCGCCGGATTGCATGAATTCATCGGCCTGGCCTTTTATTGGCTGACGGACAAGACCGGCTCGTTGTTTCCGGGGCCTTAAGGATGATGATTGCCCCTCGGGTGCTCCCTGTGGCACAAGAAACGGGTATGGGCATCAAAACTGTCAATCGGCCTACCGTGCGCAAACCGTGGTGGACCGTTCTTGCGCTCCTGTTTGCGTTGCTCGTCCTTGGCGCCGGCCATGGGGCGGCGGCCCAGGAACAGCCCTTTTCCAAATGGCTTCGGGATTTGCGCCGCGATGCGCTCGCCTATGGGATCAAGTCCTCGGTTCTCGACGCCGCTCTGAAGGACGTGACGCCCATCGAAAGGGTATTGGAACTGGACCGGAGACAGCCGGAATTCACCCTGACCTTCTGGAAGTACCTGAACGGCAGGGTGACGGAAGGCCGCGTCAAGCTGGGCCGCGAACTGCTTGAAAAGCATGCGGCGTTGTTTGAAAAGGTTTGGCGCAGGTATGGGGTGCAGCCCCGATTCCTTGTCGCGTTCTGGGGCCTGGAAAGCAATTTCGGCAAACACACCGGATCCTTTCCCCTGATCGGCGCCCTGGCGACGCTCGCCCATGATGAACGGCGCAGCGAATTCTTCCGCGGCGAATTGATCGCCGCCCTGTCGGTGATGAGCCGGGGCGATATCCCCTTCGACGCCAAGGCGTCCTGGGCCGGCGCCATGGGCAACGTGCAGTTCATGCCCAGTTCCTACCGGGATTTCGCCGTTGATTTCGACGGCGACCACCGGCGTGACCTGTGGAACAGCCTGCCCGACGTGTTCGCTTCCGCCGCCAATTACCTGTCCCGGTCGGGATGGCGCGGCGACAAAACGTGGGGCAGGGAGGTCAAGCTGCCGTCCGGGTTCAACCTGGAACTGGCCGACATGAAGATCAGAAAATCGCTGGCTGAATGGCAACGCCTGGGCGTGCGCCGTATCACCGGCGGGAACCTGCCCAACGTCAACATCGACGCCTCCCTGATCCTTCCGGCCGGTTTCAACGGGCCTGCATTCCTGGTCTATCAGAATTTCCGCACCATTCTGGTCTGGAACCGGTCTTTGCTATATGCCATCGCCGTGGGCCATCTTGCCGACCGCTTGACCGGCGGCAAACCGTTCCTCACCCCCCGGCCGGAGAATGAGGTCGCGCTTTCCCGATTCGACGTCATGGACCTGCAGCGGCGCCTGAACGCCAAAGGGTTCGATGCAGGAACGCCGGACGGAGTCATCGGCCCGAAAACCCGCGATGCCATTAAGTCCTTTCAAATAAGGGAAAAATTACCCCAGGACGGATATCCCAACGCCGGTTTGCTGGAACGGCTGCGCGGTACCGGGGGGTCCTGAGGGGGCTTCTTGCCGGTTCCCCGAGGCACGGATAGAGTAGGGCGAATTCATCGGCCCGCCCGCAG
>JAJRSS010000307.1 GCA_024278615.1 Alphaproteobacteria bacterium | reverse complement strand
GTCAAACCCAAACCGCTGATCGCACCCCGGCCGGACAAAGGCGCGATGGACGTTTTCGCCAAGGGCGCGGCCAAGGCGGTCAAGGCGTATCAAAAAGACTACCGGGCCTATTTCGCCCGCAACAACAAGCGCCAGGAAATACAGAAAACCGAATTGGACCCCATGCCCCGGGTGATCCTGGTGCCCGGCCTCGGCCTGTTCGGCCTGGGCGCCACCGCCAAGGCCGCCCGGGTGGCCGCCGACCTGGCCGAAACCAACGTTGCGGTGATCACGGCGGCGGAAGGCCTGGGCCGCTTTCAGTGCATCGGCGAAGCCGACATCTTCGACATCGAATACTGGTCCTTGGAACAGGCCAAGCTGGCCAAGGGGGGGGCAAGCCCCGGCGCGAATCCCTTGGCCCGGCAGGTGGCGGTGGTCACCGGCGGCGGCTCGGGCATCGGCGCGGCGGTGGCGCGGGAAATGGCCGCCCGGGGGGCGGAAGTGGCGGTGCTCGACCTCGACGCCAAGGCGGCCGGGGAAGTGGCCGGGGAAATCGGCGGCTTGGGCGTCACCTGCGACGTCACCTGCGCGGCGTCCGTGCGCCGGGCCTTCGACGCCGTGTGCGAAGCCTTCGGCGGCGTCGACATCGTGGTTTCCAACGCCGGCGCGGCGCTGACGGGTACCATCGGCACGGTCGAGGAATCGGTGCTGCGAAAAAGTTTCGAACTCAACTTCTGGGGCCACCAGAAGGTGGCGCAAAACGCCGTCCGGGTGATGAAGGCCCAAGGGACCGGCGGCTGCCTGTTGTTCAACACCTCCAAACAGGCGGTCAACCCGGGACCCTATTTCGGCCCCTATGGCCTGCCCAAGGCGGCGACCCTGTTCCTCATGCGCCAGTATGCCGTCGATCACGGCGCCGACGGCATCCGCTCCAACGCCGTCAACGCCGACCGCATCCGCTCCGGTCTGCTCACCGGCCCGATGATCAAGACCCGCTCGAAGGCCCGGGGCCTCAGCGAAGCCGACTACATGTCCGGCAACCTTTTGGGCCGCGAGGTAACGGCCCAGGACGTCGCCCGCGCCTTCGCCGACCTGGCGGCCGCGCCCAAGACCACGGCGGCAATCATCACCGTCGATGGCGGCAACATCGCCGCCGCGCTGAGGTGATCTTTGGGATTAACCACGAAACATAGTTAGAATCGGAACAAAAATACAAAAATCTACGGAGATTGAAACAAGACTACGCGGATTGTTGGGGTTTTTAGGGTCATGGAAAGATGATAGAATTTTAAGCGGTCAAGAGATCAACCGACAGTTTCCCTGTTTCTTCGCCGGCGTCATCCCGGCTCACAAGGAGGGGAAAATGAAGCGTCATCTCTTTCGCATATTTCCATTGAAACCCGGCGGTCCGCTACCGGCCAAGTAACGTAGCCCGTGAAATAACGGAGGCAAGAATGAAAAACAAACGTGTTGGTTTCGGGGCGGTGGCGGCGATTGCCGCGGCCCTGACCCTTTTGGCGGCGGCGGGGGCGGTTGCCCAGCAGCCGGTCACCTTCAGCGAAGACATCCTGCCGATCATGAAAATCCGCTGCATCGAATGCCATCAACCCGGCGGGGCGGGATACCAAGCCAGTGGCCTTGACCTGAGGACCTATCAGGGCCTGATGAAGGGAACCAAGTACGGGCCCATCGTGATTCCGGGCAACGCCTACCTCAGCAACCTGAACGTCCTCATCGAAGGCCGCGCGGCGAACAAGCTTCGCATGCCCCACGACGGGAAAAAGCTGTCCCGGTGCGAAATCGATTCCTTCCGCCGCTGGGTCAACCGGGGAGCGAAAGACGACTAGAAGCGGGCCGCGAAACCCGGCTTCTAGTGCAGGTCGGACCAGATCTTGCGTTTGAGGACGTAGAGCATGGCCGACAGCACAATGAGAAACAGCAGGACCTTGCGTCCCATGCTCTTGCGTTGCTCCAGTTCCGGCTGGGCGGTCCAGGTCAGGAAGGCCGATATGTCGTGGGCGATCTGCTCGGCGGTGGCTTCGGTGCCGTCGGCGAACTCAACCGCGTCGGCGGAAACGGGCGGCGGCATGGCGATCTGACGACCGGGGAAGTATTCGTTGAAATACATGCCGTCGGCCAGTTCGACTCCTTCCGGCGCTTCGTCCTTGTAGCCCATCAACACGGCGTAGAGATAGTCGGCGCCCCCATTGCGGGCCTTCACCATCAGCGACAGGTCGGGGGGGTAGGCGCCGGCGTTGGCGGCGCGGGCCGCCTTCTCGTTGGCGAAGGGGGCGACGAAACGGTCCGCCGGCAGGGCTGGGCGCATGAACATTTCGCCTTCGTCGTCGGGACCGTCTTACACTTCGAAGTCGGCGGCGATGGCCTTGACCTCGTCCGCGGAGAAGCCCACCGCCTGCAAGTTGCGGTAGGCGACCAAATTCAGCGAATGACAACTGGCGCAGACTTCCTGATAGACCCGCAGGCCGCGCCGTACCGACGCCCGGTCGAAATTTCCAAAAATGCCGTTGGTGGACCAGTCGCGGGCCGGCAGCTTGACGCCTTCCGCCGCCGCGCCGTTTACTGTCAAGACGGCCGCCGCGCACATGACCAGCAGGGAAACAAACAGTGGTTTTTTCATCGTCCCTCTCCCGTTTCCGCGGCAACCGGTTTCATCACCGCCTGAGCGATGCTGTCGGGCAGCACCCGGGCCGGCTCCAACAGGCTGACCAGAGGGATGATGATCACGAAGTAGGCGAAATAATACCCGGTGGCCCACTGCCCCAGGGTGATCAGGAACCCTTCGGGCGGTTGCGAGCCGACATAGCCCAAAACCAGGCTGTTGGCGAAAAAGATCCAGAAGGCCATCCTGTAATAGGGACGGAACTTGGCGCTCCTCACCTTGCTGCGGTCCAGCCAGGGCAGGAAAAGCAGGATCAGGACGGAACCGAACATGCCGATCACACCCCATAACTTCGCCGGAATCCAAAGGAAGTCGACAGTGAAGGCGCGAAGAATGGCGTAGAAGGGCAGGAAATACCATTCCGGAACGATGTGGGTCGGCGTCACCATGGGATTGGCTTCGATGTAATTGTCCGCTTCGCCGAAGAAATCGGGGGCGAAGAACACGAACCACAGGAAGAAGACCATGAACACCGCCATCCCGAATATGTCCTTGATGGTGTAGTAGGGATGGAAGGGGATCATGTCCTCGGGACCCTTGGGGTCGATGCCCAGCGGGTTGTTGGACTTGTGTACATGCAGCGCCCAGATATGCACCACCACCAAGCCGAAAATGATAAACGGCAGCAGGTAGTGGAAGGCGAAAAATCTGTTCAAGGTGGGGTTATCGACGGAAAAACCGCCCCACAGCCAAGTGACGATACTCTCGCCGATCAGCGGAATGGCCGAAAACAGGTTGGTGATCACCGTGGCGCCCCAGAAGCTCATCTGTCCCCAGGGAAGCACGTAGCCGACGAAGGCGGTGGCCATCATGGCCAGGAGCAGAAAAACGCCGATCATCCACAGAAGTTCCCGGGGCGCCTTGTAGGAACCGTAGTACATGCCCCGGAACATATGGATATAGACCAGGATGAAGAACATGGAGCCGCCGTTCATGTGCAGGTAACGCAACAGCCAGCCGTAGTTCACGTCCCGCATGATGCGTTCGACGCTGATGAAGGCGTAATCCACATTGGCCGTGTAATTCATCGCCAGGAAAATGCCGGTGACGATCAAGATGCCCAGCACCACGCCGGCCAGGGAGCCGAAATTCCACCAGTAATTCAGGTTCCGGGGCGTCGGGTAGTTGGTGCCGACGGAATCGTTGATGAAGCTGAAAATGGGCAGGCGGTATTCGATCCACTTGAGGACCGGGTTTTTGAATTCGATGGCCATGATCTTTCCCCCTACCCGATCTTGATGGTGGTGTCGTCAAGGAAGACGTACGGCGGGATATACAGGTTTTCCGGCGCCGGTCCTTTCCTGATCCGCCCCGACGTGTCGTAGTGGGACCCGTGGCAGGGGCAGAACCAGCCGCCGAACTCGCCCTTGGGATCGCCCGTTTTCTGGCCCAGGGGAATGCATCCCAGGTGGGTGCAGATGCCGATCATGACCAGCCATTGGGATTTTTGAACCCGGTCGCCGTCGGCTTGCGGGTCTTTCAGGTCGGACAGGCTGACCGACTGGGCGATCTTGATTTCCTCTTCCGTCCGCTGGCGGATGAACACCGGCTTGCCGCGCCACACCACGGTGATGCTCTGGCCTTCCTCAATGGGCGAAATATCCACCTCGCTGGATGATATGGCCAGTACGTCGGCGGCGGGGTTCATGCTGTCGATGAAGGGCCATGCGGCCAGTCCGGCGCCGATGGCGCCTACGGTGGAGGTGGCGATCAGGAGGAAATCACGTCGGCCCTCGTCTTCTTCCGATGGGCCCGGTGCCGTGGTTGCCGTATCTGTCATGGAAACCTCTTAAAGAGAACTTAGGGGGAGAACTTAGGAAGGAACCTCGGGAAGAATATCTTGGACCACCTACGAGAAAGGATTGCTCGGAAACGCTTCGCGGGAACTGTCTCTGGAATTACATCTGGAGGGCAGCCCCCAAGCCGGGCCCCCCTCAGACGATCCCGTGGGGAGCCATCCAGTAGAATCGGGCGCAGAATATAATGGGGAAACCTTAATGAAAAGCGCTAAGATTGGCGAAAACGCCAAGATTGGCGCTTTCCTCCTTTTCGGAGAATCCCTCTTGCGGCTGGCCCTGTTCCAACCCGATATCCCCCAGAACGCAGGCGCCCTGTTGCGCTTGGCCGCCTGCTTGGGGGTGGCGGTGGACGTAATCGGGCCCTGCGGCTTCGTTTTCGGCGAAAAGCAAATGCGGCGGGCGGGCATGGATTATCTGGACCGGGTATCGGTCCTCCGCCACGATTCCTGGGCCGCCTTTCTCGGGCGGCGGGCCTGCCTGCCGGGAAGGCTTATCCTGCTGACCACCAAGGGAAACCGGCCCTATTGGGATTTTTCCTTCGCCGCCGATGATACCCTGCTGGTCGGCCGCGAATCGGCGGGCGCGCCTGGGGAAGTCCATGCCGCCGCCCACGCCCGCCTGCATATTCCCATGACGCCGGGCCTGCGCTCCCTCAACGTCGCCACCGCCGCCGCCATGACCCTGGGCGAGGCGCTCCGCCAGACCGAAGGATTCCCGGCGGCGGACTTTTCGGAGGATAGGGCGTGAGCCCATGCGGCGGGGAAACCGGCGCCGGGGACCCGGCCCAATCGGCCGGCCGTAAGTCAATTCGGCCCGACATAAAGCATTTCAGAGTTTAGCGGAATCCCCTTTACCTTAGGTCACCCCCGAGGATTTTGCCCGTGCCCCGGCGATGGCGGCGGGAGAGGCGCAATCTTGAATTTACATATCCTTTTCGAACCGTTCCGCCGCCAGCAGTTCAACGATATCGCCGATGATGGCGGATAGGTTGAAATCCTTCGGCGTGTAAATCCGGGCGACGCCGGCCTGGATCAGGGTTTCGGCGTCTCGCGGCGGAATGATGCCGCCCACCACCAGCGGAATATCCCCGATGCCCGCCTCGGCCATGCGGCGCAGGACATCCCGGACCAGCGCCAGGTGGGAGCCTGAAAGGATGGACAGCCCCACCACATGCACCCCTTCCTCCAGGGCGGTGCGGGCGATTTCCTTGGGCGTCAGCCGGATTCCTTCGTAAACCACGTCGAATCCTGCGTTGCGCGCCGTCACCGCCACTTGTTCGGCGCCGTTGGAATGGCCGTCCAGGCCGGGCTTGCCGACCAGCATCTTGGGCCGCCGCCCCAGTTTCCCGGCCACCTGACCGACCCGCCGGCGCACGGCTTCAATATCGCCAAAGTGCCGACCGCCTCCAACCCCCGTCGGCGCCCGGTATTCGCCGAAAATTTCCCTCAGGGCGCCGGCCCATTCGCCGGTGGTGACGCCGGCATGGGCGCAGGCGATAGACGGCTCCATGATGTTGTCGCCTTGCCGGGCGGCGGCGGCGAAGTCGCTGAGGGCGGCAGCGGCCTTGTCCCCGTCGCGGCTTCGCCGCCAGGCCTTCAGGGCATCGATTTGCCGGGCTTCGGCATCTTCGTCCACGCTCAGGAAACTGCCGCCGGTGGCGGTCAGCGGCGACGCCTCGCCTTCTTCGTAGCAGTTGACGCCGACCACCTTCCTGGCTCCCGAACTTATTTCCGCCAGCCGTTGGGCGTTGGATTCCACCAGCCGGGTCTTCATGTAGCCATTTTCCACCGCCGCCACGGCGCCGCCCGCTTCGATGATGCGGCCCAGTTCCCGCCGGGCCTGGGTTTTGAGCTTCTCCACCTCTCCGGCGATGACCCGGGAGCCGTCGAAGATGTCGCCGTATTCCAGGATATCGGTTTCGTGGGCCACCACCTGTTGCAGGCGAAGACTCCACTGTTGGTCCCAGGGGCGGGGCAGGCCCAGGGCCTCGTTCCACGCCGGCAGTTGCACGGCGCGGGCGCGGGCGTTCTTGCTCAGCACCACCGCCAGCATTTCAATGAGAATCCGATAGACGTTGTTTTCCGGCTGCTGCTCGGTGAGGCCCAAGGAATTCACCTGTACGCCATAGCGGAAGCGGCGAAGTTTTTCATCGGTGACGCCGTACCGTTCCTGGGTGATTTCATTCCACAGTTCGGTGAAGGCGCGCATCTTGCAGATTTCGGTGACCAGCCGCATGCCGGCGTTGACGAAGAAACTCATGCGCCCGACCACGGCGGCGAATTCCCTTTCCGGCACCTGGCCCGTTTCCTTTACCGCGTCCAGCACCGCCATCGCCGCCGCCAGGGCGAAGGCCAGTTCCTGCACGGTGTCGGCGCCAGCTTCCTGCAAATGATAGGAACAGACGTTGACCGGGTTCCATTTGGGCACCTCCCTGACCGTGAAGGCGATCACGTCGGCGGTCAGCTTCAGGCTCGGCGCCGGTGGGAAAATGTGGGTGCCCCGGGAAAGATATTCCTTGATGATGTCGTTTTGCACCGTGCCGCTCAGCCGGTCCCGGGGCACGCCCCGGCTTTCGGCGGCGGCGATGTAAAGGGCCAGCAGCCACGCCGCCGGCGCGTTGATGGTCATGGACGTGTTCATCTGGTCCAGGGGGATGCCGTCGAACAGGGTCCGCATGTCGCCCAGGTGGCAAACGGGCACCCCCACCTTGCCCACTTCGCCCCTGGCCAGGGGATGGTCGGAATCGTATCCGGTCTGCGTCGGCAGGTCGAAGGCGACGGACAGGCCGGTCTAGCCGCGCTCCAGGTTGGTGTGGAACAGGGCGTTGGATTCCCTGGCCGAGGTGTGGCCCGAATAGGTGCGGAACAGCCACGGGCGGTCCCGGCCCGGGCCTGCCGCTCCGCCATCTTCACCGTCTCCTCCCC
>JAJRSS010000306.1 GCA_024278615.1 Alphaproteobacteria bacterium | reverse complement strand
GCTGCTGGAGCACCCGCCCCTCTATACGGCCGGAACCAGCGCCGGCGAGGATGAGATTCTGGACCCGCACCGCTTTCCCGTTTACCCCACCGGCCGGGGCGGGCGCTATACGTACCACGGGCCGGGCCAGCGGGTGGTGTATGTGATGCTGGACCTGAAGGCCCGGGGCGGCGATGTCCGGGCCTTTGTCCGCGCCCTGGAACAATGGCTGATCGATACCCTGGCCCGGTTCGGCGTTCGCGGCGAGCGGCGGGATGGCCGGGTGGGAATTTGGGTGCGAACGGGGAACGAGCCCGGAAATATCGAGGAAGCCAAGATCGGCGCCATCGGCGTCCGCGTCCGCCGCTGGGTGACCTATCACGGGGTCTCCCTCAACGTCGACCCGGACCTGGAGCATTTCGCCGGCATAGTCCCTTGCGGGGTGCGCGAACACGGAGTGACGTCCCTGGCGGCGCTGGGCGCCCTGGCGGACATGGACGAGGTGGACAAGGCGCTGAGGGAAATTTTCGAGCAGGTTTTCGCCGTCGGGACGACGCCATGGAACGAGGATTTGGGACGCCCATGACCGAACGTAATCATACCCTCGACGGCCCCCTCGATAATTCCCTCGACACCTCCCTGGGCCGGGTCACCACCCGTGATATCCTGGTCGAGCTGGACATGGCCATCGCCGATCACATGGCCTGGCTGAAGGCCTGGCATAAGGATTTGATCTGCGGCGATCCGCCCTTCGCCACCGAACTGGCCTACGATCCTCACCACCTGTGCCGGTTCGGCAGTTGGTACGTGAAGAACCAGCACAAGGGCCTGGTCGACCAGCCGGTAATCCGCAGCCTGGCCAACCTGCACCGGGACATGCACGACCACGCCGGCCAGTTGGCCGACACGGTTCGCGGCGGCGGCAAGGTTCCGAGGGACAAATACGATGCCTTCATGGATACGGCGTCGGCCTTCGTCGCCCAGACCCGGCGGCTGGAAAAGGCCTTCGCCGCCGCCTCCTCGGACCTGGACCCCCTGACCGGGCTGCACAACCGCCAGGCGATGGTCAAGGAACTGGAAGGCGAACGCTCCCGCTTCCTGCGCACCAAGCGGCCCTGCTGCATCGCCCTGGGCGACCTAGACCGGTTCAAGTCGATCAACGACCAGTATGGCCACGCCCACGGCGACAAGGTCCTGCTGGCCGCCGCCGACTGCTTCCTCGGTCAGGTGCGGTCCTATGACGCGGTGTACCGGTATGGCGGCGAAGAGTTCGTGTTCTGCCTGCCCGACACCGGCCCGGTGACCGCCTTCCACGTCATCGACCGCCTGCGCCTGGCCCTGGAGTTCCGGCGAATTTCCCTGGCCAGTGGCGGCGAGATGTCGATCACCGCGTCTTTCGGCCTGGCGCAGATGGACGAGGACTCCACCCTGGACGAAACCATCGATCAGGCGGACCGGGCCCTATACCAGGCCAAGGAAGCCGGCCGCAACCGGGTATGCCAGTGGCAGCCCTCCGCCTCACCCAAAACCCAGGATTCGAAAGAGGATCGGGAAGCCGATGGCGGTTCGGATTAGGCAGTGCGGCGGGGGGAAAATCCCGGTGGAACCGCCTCATCCACCGGCTCGGTTTGGAGGCCGCTGACCCGCGCCGCCTCGGGGCCTTCGCGGCAGGCCGCGATCATCTCCCGCACCGCATCGGCGGGGCCGGAAAACAGGGCCTCGACGGTGCCGTCGAGGCGGTTGCGGACCCAGCCGTCGAGCCCCCGGGCCCGGGCTTCGCGTACCGTCCAGGCGCGGAACCAGACCCCCTGGACCCGGCCTGTGATGATGATGCGCACCGCCGTTCGGCTGGTCATGCCCTATTCGAATTCGATGATCGGCGCATCGACGGCCAGGTTGTCCCCCGGCTGGGCGTGGACGGCGGCGATGACCCCGTCCCGCTCGGCGATGAGGATGTTCTCCATCTTCATCGCCTCGACCACCGCCAGTTCCTCGCCGGCCTCGACCTCCTGTCCGACGGAACCGAAAACCGAAACCACACGGCCCGGCATGGGCGACAACAGGAACCTGGACGTATCCGCGGCCTTCTTTTCCGGCATCAGGGGATGAAGCGCGGCCGCCCGGGGACCGAGGACAAGGACGTCGGTCTGGGCGCCCCAATGGAGAATCCGGTAGCCGACGTTTAGGCGGCGGACCTGGAGGCAATACTCCTCGCCGTCGATGCTGCACCGGAACAGCGGCTCACCCGGTTTCCATCGGGTCCGCACCTGATGCTTGGATTTTTCCGTCTTCAGAGAGTACCGGTCGGCGAAGTGGTCCATGGAAACCGGCCAGTACCCGCCGTTGAATACGGCCACCCAATCCGTCCCCACCTGGCGCCTTTCGGCGGCGGGATGGCCGGTAATGGAAGCGGCGCGTTCCTGAAAAATATGGTGAACGGTGACCGCCACGGCGGCGATTACTTCAGGTTTGTCATGGGGAACATCGGCCATGTCGAAGCCGTCGCCGTATTCCTCGGCGATGAACCCGGTGGACAAGTCGCCGGCCTGGAACCTGGGATGGGCCATGATGGCGGCAAGAAAGCCGATGTTGTGCCTTACGCCTTCGATCAGATATTCATCCAGCGCACGCCGCATGACCTGGATCGCCTCATTGCGGTCGGCCCCGTAGGTTATCAGCTTGGCCATCATGGGGTCATAGTAGACGGAAACCTCACCCCCTTCCCGGACACCAGAATCCACGCGCACGGATTCACTTATGCCCGGTTCCCGGTACCGGACCAGCCGCCCCACGGAAGGCAAAAAATTGCGCACGGGATCTTCGGCGTAGACGCGCCCTTCCATCGCCCAACCCTTGAAGACGATATCCTCCTGTGTGAAAGGCAACTTCTCCCCGTTGGCCACCCGGATCATCAACTCCACCAAATCAAGGCCGGTGACCATTTCCGTCACCGGGTGCTCGACCTGCAGGCGGGTATTCATCTCGAGGAAATAGTAGTTGCGGTGCGCATCGACGATGAACTCCACGGTCCCGGCGGAAACATAGTCAACCGCCTTGGCCAGGGTCACCGCCTGGGCACCCATGGAGCGGCGCGTGTCCGGATCGATGAACGGTGAAGGCGCTTCCTCGATCACTTTCTGATGGCGGCGCTGGATGGAACATTCCCGTTCGCCGAGATGAACGACGTTGCCGTGGGTATCGGCCATGATCTGGATTTCAATATGGCGGGGATGCACGATGTATTTTTCGACGAAAATCCGGCCATCACCGAAACTGGCCATGGCTTCACGGGTGGCGGCGCCGAATCCTGATTGGGCTTCCTGGTCATTGGTGGCGATGCGCATGCCCTTGCCGCCGCCGCCGGCCGAAGCCTTGAGCATGACCGGATAGCCGATTTC
>JAJRSS010000305.1 GCA_024278615.1 Alphaproteobacteria bacterium | reverse complement strand
TGGGCCCGGACGCCCGGATCAGGGAAGCGGCCCGGGACCTGGGCGAGGCGGCGGCGCGGCTGCCCCGGCTGCTGGACGATTTGGAGCGGGGCGCCGCCCTGCTGGCCGGCGGCGGCATCCGCCTGCATCCGGAAACGGTCAAGGCCATGGGCGGCGGCGGCCGCCAGGGAGTGCCCGTGGGCCTGTTGCTTCTGGCCGCCATCGCCCTTTTGGCCTTTGTCCTGATAAATTAACCCCCAGGAGCCTTTAACAAGGGGCCATTGGAAATGGCCCCTGAACGAGCCCTCATTTCCTCCCTCCCGGCCCCTACCCATTTTATTAAGCAGGCCGGGCCTAAAATACCCCGCCCCGCCGGTTGGAGGATTTCCTTGCGCTGCTTTAGGTGTGGGACTAGATTTAATCACACTATTTTTTCGTTAAATCGAGCCGGGCATGCGGAACCCAGACGGATATTCAATCCTATGACCTTGGACGGAAAGCGAATTCTGCTGATCGTTTCGGGCGGCATCGCCGCCTACAAGTGCCTGGAGGCCATTCGCCTGCTGCGCCGGCGGGGCGTCGCCGTGCGCTGCATCCTGACCCGGGGCGGGGCCCAGTTCGTCACCCCCTTGTCCCTGGCGGCGTTGAGCGAAAACAGGGTCCATGAGGACCTGTTTTCCCTGACCGACGAACACGAGATGGGACACATCCAGCTTTCCCGGGCCGCCGACCTGGTGGTGGTGGCGCCGGCCAGCGCCGACATCCTGGCCAAGATGGCTTCCGGCCTGGCCAGCGGCCTGGCGACCACGGTTCTGCTGGCCACCGACAAGCCGGTGATGGCGGCGCCGGCCATGAACGTGCGCATGTGGGAGCATCCTTCCACCCAGGCCAACATCAAGACCCTGAGCGCCCGGGGCGTGCGTTTCATCGGCCCGGTGGAAGGCGACATGGCCTGCGGCGAGTTCGGCATGGGCCGGTTGGTGGAACCGGAAGCGCTGGTATCGGCCATCGAGGATTTTTTCCAGCGCCAGGGGCGGCTGCAAGGCCGCGCGGCGCTGGTCACCAGCGGCCCCACCCATGAGGCCATAGACCCGGTGCGCTATATCGCCAACCGGTCGTCGGGCAAGCAGGGCCACGCCATCGCCCAGGCCCTGGCCGACATGGGCGCACAAACCACCCTGGTTTCCGGTCCCACCCATCAACCCGACCCGGCGGGGGTGAGCGTGGTTCACGTGCAATCGGCGCGGGAAATGCTGGCCGCCTGCGAGGATGCCCTGCCGGTGGACGTCGCCGTGGCGGCGGCGGCGGTTTCCGATTGGCGCCTGAGCGAACCGGCGGCTTCGAAAATCAAGAAGGACGCCGGAAAGCCCCGCCTGGAGCTTATCGAAAACCCGGACATCCTGGCCAGCCTGGGAGAGGCCGGCAACCGGCGGCCCAAGCTGGTGGTGGGGTTTGCCGCCGAAACGGAAAACGTGATCGACAATGGGGCCGCCAAGCGGCAAAGAAAGGGCTGCGACTGGATCATCGCCAACGACGTTTCCCCGGACAGCGGCACTTTTGGCGGCGAAGTCAACACGGTCCACCTGATTACCACCGATGGCGTGGATTCCTGGCCCACCCTTTCAAAGGTCCAGGTTGCCCGGCGGCTGGCCGTCCGCATCGCCAACGCCCTGGATCCAACACAGGATCCCACACCGGGTATTGGGGCATGAGCGCCATCCGGGTGGATATTCGGCAACTGCCCAACGGTGTGGGGCTTCCCCTGCCCGCCCCGGCGACCGTCCATGCCGCCGGCATGGACCTGCTGGCGGCCATCGAAAAGCCCATGGTACTGGACCCGGGCGCCCGGGCCACCATTCCCACCGGCATCGCCATCGCGCTGCCCGCCGGGCATGAGGCTCAGGTGAGGCCCCGTTCCGGACTGGCGGTCAGGCACGGCATCACCGTGCTCAACAGCCCGGGCACGGTGGACGCCGATTACCGCGGGGAAATTTGCGTTCCTCTGATTAACCTGGGTGAAGAGGATTTTACCATCGAACGCGGCATGCGCATCGCCCAGATGGTGGTGGCGCCGGTCAGCGCCGTCACTTGGAACCAAGTGGAGACCCTTTCCAAAACCGGCCGGGGAGAAGGGGGATTCGGCTCCACCGGCGTGAAGACGGCCATGGGTGGAGGCTGACGGTCATGTTGCGGCTTTCCAAGAAAATGCTGTTTGCCATCGAGGCGGTTCTGGATATCGCTTACAACGCCGGCGCCACACCGGTGCAAAGCCGGGAAATCACCCGGCGCCAGGGTATCCCCCGGCGCTACCTGGAGCAGGCGTTGCAGCACTTGGTGCGGAAAAAAATCCTGATCGGCGTGCGCGGTCCCAAGGGCGGCTATCATCTCGCCCGGGAGCGGCGGCGCATTACCGTCGGCGAGATCGTCCGCATCGTCCGTGAAATGGAAGCCGCCGAAAATCCCGTTGAAGACCCGCAAGGATCGGACCTGGGGGTCAAGGTGGTGCGGCCCCTGTGGGCCGAATTGCAGGACGTGGCCATGGAACGGCTGGACAAGGTTTCCATCGACGATTTATGCACCAAGGCCAACCAATCGGGCATCGTCAGCGAAGGAAGGGAACACCTGGATTTTTCCATCTGATGGGCCCATCAGCATAGCCGCCGGCAACAGACTACAAAGGCGTCAAGGACCATGGACAGCACCGACCGGGGCGCGGCGAAGGCACGCATTCCTGCCCGCATTCATGAAAGCATCCGCGACACCATCGGTGGCACGCCCCTGATCCGCCTGGGCCGGCTTGCCGCCGACGCCGGCTGCAAGGCGGACATCCTGGGCAAGTGCGAATTCTTCAACCCTTTGGCTTCGGTCAAGGATCGCATTGGCCTGGCCATGATCGAGGCCGCCGAGGCCAGCGGGCGTATCGGCCCGAATACGGTGCTGGTGGAACCGACGTCGGGCAACACCGGCATCGCCCTGGCCTTCGTCTGCGCTTCCAAGGGTTATCCGCTGGTCCTGACCATGCCTGAAAGCATGTCCGTGGAACGGCGCAAGATGCTTGCCCTGCTGGGGGCGCGCATCGAACTGACGGCGGCGGAAAAGGGCATGACCGGCGCCATCCAGAGAGCCGAGGAACTGACCACCGAACTGCCCGACGCCTTGATGCTGCAACAGTTCGAAAACCCGGCCAATCCGGAAATTCACCGCAAAACGACGGCCGACGAAATCTGGCGCGACACCGGCGGCCAGGTGGCGGCGGTGATCTGTGGCGTCGGCACCGGCGGCACCATCACCGGCATCGGCGAGGCCCTGAAAAGCCTCAACCCGGACTTAAAAATGATCGCCGTCGAACCGGAAGACAGCCCGGTGCTTTCGGGCGGCGTTCCCGGCCCCCACAAGATCCAGGGCATCGGCGCCGGCTTCGTGCCTGACATTTTGAACCGGGATATCATCGACGAGGTGCTGCAGATCGGTAACGAGACCGCGTTCCGCATGGCCCGCCGCGTTGCCCGGCTGGAGGGGTTGCCGGTGGGCATATCGTCGGGGGCAGCTCTGGCGGCGGGCCTGGAAGTGGGAGAACGGCCGGAAATGGCCGGTCGTATGATCGTCGTCGTGTTGCCCTCCTTCGCCGAACGGTATTTGTCCACGCCCCTGTTCGACGGGTTGGGATTGGAATAGGAACCGGGTTTAGGGTTTGAGCTCATGGATTTCACCGAGAACCAGATCCAGCGCTACGCCCGGCATATCCTGTTGGGGGAGGTGGGCGGCGAAGGCCAGGCCCGCCTGCTCCAATCCAGGGTCCTGGTTGTCGGCGCCGGCGGCCTGGGTTCGCCGGTACTCATGTATCTGGCCGCCGCCGGGGTGGGCACCCTTGGCGTCATCGATGATGACGTGGTCGATCTTTCCAACCTGCAGCGCCAGATCATCCACTCGACCAGCGCCATCGGCAAACCCAAGGTGGAAAGCGCCAGGGAGACCCTTGCCGCGATCAATCCGGAGGTCCACGTCAACACCTATAACCAACGGCTGAACGCGGAAAATGTCGCCGGCCTGTTCGCCGAATATGACGTGATCGCCGACGGCAGCGACAATTTCGCTACCCGCTTCCTGGTCAACGACGCCTGCTACCTGGAAGGCAAGACCCTGGTTTCCGCCGCCATCCTGCGGTTCGATGGCCAGATTTCGGTATTCAAGGCCCATGAAGAGGGCGAAGACCGGCCCTGCTATCGCTGCCTGTTCCGCGAACCGCCGCCGCCGGGGCAGATCCCCACTTGCGCCGAGGCTGGCGTCTTGGGAGCGCTGTGCGGCATGATCGGCTCCCTGCAGGCGACGGAAGTGCTGAAGGAGATCATGGGCGTCGGGGAAAGCCTTTCCGGCTCGCTGATCATCATCGACGCGCTGGGCACCACCCAGCAGAAGATCAAGATCAGGCGCGACCCCGGCTGCCCCTTGTGCGGAACCGAACCGACCATAAAGGACCTGTCCCTCCATGCCACCCAATCAACCTGACCAACCCGATCAACTTGGCCGGTCCCGCCAAGATAAGATCGACAAGCTTTCCATCGCCGTTTATTCGGGGGAATTCGACAAGGTGCATTACGCCCTGGTCATGGCCGCCGGCGCCGCCGCCACCAATACGCCGGTGACGTTGTTCTTCACCATGGGCGCCTGCCGCGGCCTTGAAAAGACCCCGGAAGGAATGGAACCGTCGTGGCGGGCCATGCCGGTGAGCCAGGGCGGCCACCTGGACGGCGACACCGGCGGCGAGGTGGACGACGGTTTCGCCGCCAAGGGCGTCGCCACCTTCGAGGAGCTTGTGCAATCGTGCGTCGCCATGGGAATACGCTTCATGGTCTGCGAGATGGGGCTTCGGGCCATGGGCATGACCCGGGAGGACCTGCGAGACGACGTGCCCTATGAGGATGGCGGCGTGGTCACCTTTCTGGCCGACACATCGCCAACCGGAACGACGCTCTTTATCTGAAACGGCCGTTTACCGCGCTTTTGCGGCCATGCCCCTGCCCGTTCGGGTATCCGTCACCCCACCCCAGCCGGTAGTTGTGAGCCCGTCTGCCTTGGCGATATCATGTGGACAACAACCCTTAAGATAGTGTGAGGCGATCGAAACACCCCGGAGGAAAGGAGGGCTTTCATGAAAGTTCAAGGACTCCTCGAGCGAAAAGGCCGAGGCCTGATCACCAACCGGCCCGAAGACACTATTGAGACGGCGGCGGCGCTGCTCTCCACCAACAACATCGGCGCCCTGCCCGTTCGCGACGGCGACGGCAACCTGGTCGGCGTTATTTCGGAACGGGATATCGTTCGCGGCCTGGCCGAGCACGGCGTCAGGGTACGCTCGCTCAGGGTGCAGGAGCTGATGACCCGCACCGTGATTACCTGCAGCCCCGACGATGAGGTAAAGGACGCCATGAAGATCATGCACCAGCGCCACTTCCGCCACCTGCCGGTGGTCAAGGATGGCCGCTTGTGCGGCATGATCAGTTCCCGCGACGTCATGCAGGTTCGCCTGGAACAGACCGAACTTGAAAAGAGCGTATTGCGCGATTTCGCCATCGCCGCCCGCTGACCACGGAAGGCTCTTGGCCCAAGAATCATTGGTCCCAAGAATCATTGGGAACGACCCTTGGTATTATTAGGGTTATCCGGATTTAGAAAATATCGCCGACCACCCGGTCCGGCGGCTTGTGGCCGTCGGCGAAGGTCTTGATGTTGATCAGCACCTTTTCGCCCATGTCCATCCGGCCTTCGACGGTGGCGGAACCCATGTGGGGCAGCAAGACCACGTTGTCCAGTTCCACCAGCTTGGGGTTGACCGCCGGCTCGTATTCGAAAACGTCCAGGCCGGCACCACCGATTTCCCCCGCCCGTAACATGCGGGTCAGGGCGTTTTCATCGATCACCTCGCCGCGGGAAGTGTTGACCACATAGGCGTGGGGCTGGAGCAGCTTCAGCCGCCGCGCCGACAGCAGGTGATAAGTGGCCGGCGTGTGGGGGCAATTGACGGAGATGATGTCCATGCGGGCCAGCATCTGGTCCAGGCTTTCCCAATAAGTGGCCTCCAGTTCAGCCTCGACATCTTCGTGCGCCTTGTGCCGGTTGTGATAGTGGATGGACAGGCCAAAACCGCGGGCCCGGCGGGCCACGGCGCAGCCGATGCGGCCCATGCCGATGATTCCCAGTCTTTTTCCGTGAATTCGATGGCCCAGCATCCAGGTCGGCGACCACCCGGTCCAGTGGCCCGAGCGCAGTATCCGTTCACCTTCGGCCAGGCGGCGGGACACCGACAGGATCAGGGCCATGGTCATGTCGGCGGTGTCCTCGGTCAATACGTCAGGAGTATTGGTGATGGTAATCCCCCGCTGGCGGGCGGTGGCAAGGTCGATGTTGTCTATCCCGGTGCCGTAGTTGGCGATCAACCGGAGCTTGGGGCTGGCCTGGGCCAAAATGCTGGAATCGATGTTATCGGTAACGGTGGGGACCAGGATATCCGCCAATTTCACCGCCTCGATCAATTGTGCCTTGGTCAAGGGCGTGTCATCCAGGTTCAACCGAACGTCGAACAGCTCCATCATTCGTGTTTCCACGGCGTCGGGCAGCTTTCGGGTGATAACCACCAGCGGCTTCTTTTTCGGCATTAATGTCCTCCGGAGGCGATTATACCAAGGAGCGGCGATAAGGTCTTCAGGCCATAGCAACATGGTGGGACCTTGTCCAGCGCCCAATTGGGGCACTTGACGATGGCCGAACGGGAACCCCTATAATGACGGCGATTCTTCCCCAGCCGGGATGCTTATCCCTGAAATTGGTCATGCCGCGACGCCGCCTATTCGCATCTTTTTTCCTTGTCTGCCGATCTTCGGGCCTGGTATCGGGCTTGGCGCTGGGCCTCGTATTGGGGGTGGCATTGGGGGTGGCTATCCCCGGCCGGTCCCTGGCCCTGGTGGCGCAGGAAAAAACATCGGGGCTGCCCCTGCCCCGGTTTGTCAGCCTGAGGTCCAGCGAGGTCAACCTTCGCACCGGGCCAGGCGTCCAGTATCCGGTGGATTGGGTCTACAACCGCCAGAAACTGCCGGTCGAGGTGATCGCCGAATATGACACTTGGCGCAAAATCCGCGACTGGCAGGGAACCCAGGGCTGGGTCCACCAGAGCATGCTGACCGGACAGCGGACCGTCATTATCATCGGCGACACCCGTACCCTGCGTCTCAAACCCGAAGCCGAATCCGCCGCCATCGCCCAGGCCGAAGCCAGCGTCATTGGCAAGCTGCTTCAATGTCCCAACCAGTTGGCGTGGTGCAAGGTGGACGTGGATGGTTTTGAAGGCTGGATCAGGCGGGTGGAGATCTGGGGCCTGCACCGCAACGAGTTGGTGGAGTAACCCCAAGGAACGGTGATAGTGACTCACCCTGAGCTTATCGAAGGGTGGGGCCTGAAGCTATTCCTCTAAGCTTGCCTGCCCATCGAAGTCTCCCGCCAGCGCCGACCTTACTTCTTCGGGCATCACGGCCATGTGGCCGTATTTGGCGTGCTCGATGCCCAGGGTGATCCGGGCGCCGGGGGTACGGAACTTTTCCACTTGGTCCGCGGTAAAGGGGAAGTGCAGGAACTGGATGGATGACGCCTTGCCCCCGGCGGTGGTGCGGTCCACGTCTTCTTCCGGTATTCCGCGGACGGTTTCGCCGCCGAACCGGATGGCTACCGTTTCCTCGACGCCACCCAGCCCGTCCAGGAACCTGGTCCGGCGTTCCGCATCATCGATTTCGAACATCAGGGTCGCCACCAGTTCCGACCCCTTGGGGATCAGCGGGTTGTAGGCGGCAAGGTCGTCGGCGATCTGTTGCGGGCCGCCCTTTTCGATATGCAGCATCTCCTGCACCTGATGCCACATGGTTTCGTAGCATTCGAAATAGAAGGTGGCGTCCGGGCCCACGGCGACGCGGCGGTTCTTTTTTAATTCGCTCATGGCCTTGCGGCGCCGGGCGCGGATCTGGGCGTATTCGTCCATGGGCATGATATCGGCCGGGGTGATTTCGTGTTGTTCCTTGGTCATCATTGGATATCCCGTTAACGCCCTACTGGCCGTAAGCCAGGGCCAGAAGCTGGATGGGGTGTCGGGCGTGGCCTATGGCGGAGACATCCGCGTCCAGGCATTCCATGCCCTGAATCATGTGCTCCCGGGCCAGGGGGCATTCGGAAACCACGAAGGCGGAGCCGTTTTTCACCGCCTGACGGGCGACCGGCCTGCCCACCTTCATCGCCACCTCGAAGTTATCCTTCATAATCCCCCAGGAGCCGCCGTGGCCGGAACAGCGCTCGATGACGCTGACGTTGGTATCGGGCAGCAGTTTCAATAGTTCGGTCGCTTTTTGACCCATGTTCTGGGCCCGGGAATGGCAGGAGATATGAACCGTCACGTCGCCGCCCAGGGGCTTGAGCCCCGGCGCCAGGCCTTCCTTGCCGGCCATGTGGACCACGTATTCGGCGATGTCGAAGGTGGCGGCGCCGAGGCGTTTCACGTCTTCGTTTTCGGGCACGATCAACGGCCATTCGAACTTGAACATCAACACGCAGGAAGGCACAAGCCCGATGACGTCATAGCCCTTTTCGATCCAGACCTTCAGTTCCGCCGCCGTCTTTTCGGCGTTTTTCGCCACCTGGGCGATATCGCCGTGTTCCAGTTGGGGCATGCCGCAGCAGGCGGGGTAGACGACTTCCGTTTCCACCCCGTTCAGGGCCAATACTTTCAGCGCCGCCTCGGCGATCGCGGTGTTGTTATAGTTGGCGAAGCAGGTGGCGTAGAGCACCGCCTTGCGGCCGAAGGCGGGGGCTTGCCTGTTGACCGGGGGCGGGTTGAGCTTGGCCATATCGGTGAAGGGCTTGGCCGCATATTCGGGCAGGGCCGCATCCCGGTGAATGCCGGCGGTCATTTCCATGACCGGGCGGGTCAGACGATTGTCCGTACGGGTCGCCCAGTTGGCGATGGGAGACAGGGCGCAGCCCAGCTTGCCGTTGCGGTCGGTTTTGGAAAGCTGGCGGATGATGGTGCCGGTCTTTCCTTCCTTCATCTCCACCGCCCGGTGGCGCAGCATCAGGTGGGGAAAGTCGAGATCGAAGTCGTGGGGCGGCACGTAGGGACACTTGGTTAAAAAGCACATGTCGCACAGGGTGCAGGCGTCGATCACCGGCTGGAAGGCGGCCGATTCCACCGTATCCAGTTCACCCGATTCGGCATCGTCGATGAGGTCGAACAGGCGCGGAAAGCTGTCACATAGATTAAAGCAGCGCCGGCATCCATGGCAGATGTCGAAAATCCGCCGGGTTTCCGCGTCCAGCCTGGCGCGATCGTAAAAGGCGTCCTCCCGCCAGGGGATGGGGTGGCGCACCGGTGCTTCGAGACCGCCTTCGCTCATGATAATATCCTGGTACTCCTTTTGAACCCACCCCGCCAGTCAGAAAGGGAGTCAGAAAGGAGGGTTAAAAAAATGGGGAATCCGTCACCGGACCCCCCATTTCAAACTCAAACCGGTCAAATGCAGACGGGTAAGGTCCGTGCAGGTCAGTCCACGGAATCCAGGGCCTTCTGGAACCGGCCGGCATGGGATTTTTCCGCCTTGGCCAGGGTCTCGAACCAGTCGGCAATTTCGTCGAACCCTTCTTCCCGGGCCGATTTGGCCATGCCCGGATACATGTCCGTGTATTCGTGGGTTTCGCCGGCGATGGCAGCCTTCAGGTTTTCAGAAGTGTTACCGATAGGCAGGCCGGTGGCCGGATCGCCAACCTCTTCCAGAAATTCCAGGTGCCCGTGGGCATGGCCCGTTTCGCCTTCGGCGGTGGAACGGAAAACGGCGGCGACGTCGTTTTGGCCCTCGATATCCGCCTTCTGGGCGAAGTAGAGATAACGGCGGTTGGCCTGGGATTCCCCGGCGAACGCTGCTTTCAGATTGGCTTCGGTGGTGGAGCCCTTCAAGGTAGTCATGATCATCCTCCCGATACTGGACTGAATGTTATTTGACAGTGGGAAATTGCGGCCCCGGACATGGCGGCCCGGTGCTAACGCTTGGTAATATGATCAAAGGGGATTCTTGAGTCAATAAGTTTTTATGTATTCTAAACTACAGTACATTATATTGTTATTGTTGCTATTTTTATTGGTCTTCCACGCAAACCACGATATTGACGCGGCTGATCGAGGTGCCGGCGGGTGGGGCGGGCAAATGGGATACGATCACCTCGTCGACGGGAATGTCTTCCAGGCGGCCTGAG
>JAJRSS010000304.1 GCA_024278615.1 Alphaproteobacteria bacterium | reverse complement strand
CGGCCTTCCCGTACAGCCCGCCGGTGCGGGTTTTCAAAAACGGCTCCAGGGGGATTTCCTCCTGCTTGAGGAAACCCGTTGCCGGCAGCGCCCCGCCGCGCACCATTTCGATGACGGCGGCGGCCGACGCCGACGTGGTCCAGGCGATGGCGGTGCGCATGCCGCCGGAAATTTCCTGCGGGGCGTAGGCGCGGACGAATTCCTTTCGCAGCAGGCGGCCTTCGGTTTCGCCCTCGGCCGAGGCGTGCAGGTAAACCACGTCGTCGTCCACCGGCGGCTTGGCGTTGGTAAGGATTTTTCCCGCCTGTTCGCGCTGTTCGCGCATCAGCAGTTCGTGGAAGAAAAAGTTCATCAGCTTGACGTGGCCCGGGTAGCGCAGGGTCCGGTAATCCAGGTTTTCGATGCGCCCCAGATAGGTTTCGCACATGGTGCCCAGCCCGCCCGAGGTGGTGAAGGCTTCCAGCTTGACGCCGTTCACATACACGGTTTCGATCCATTCCATGGGCGACACCCACTTGTGCCGGCCTTCCTCGATCACCTCGCAATCGTTGAGGTATTCGTTGACCACCCCTTCCGGCGACCAGTTGAAGGCGTAGCCCAACAGCCCGGTGGGGTTTTGCGGCAGGGCGCCGACGCGAAGGCGGATGGAGCGCACGGTGTCGAATTGGGCGGCCAGGTGGGCGCCGACGATGCCGATGAAGCCGGGCGCCAGCCCGCACTGGGGCGCCATGACGCCCTTGGCGGATTTCGCCATTTCCCGGATGGCGGTGGTGGTGGGCACGTCCTCGGTCAAATCGAAATAGTGAAGGCCCAGGCCGTGGGCGGTGGTGGCGACGCCCAGGTTCAAATGATAGGGCAGGCACGAAAGCACCGCGTCGAAGGGCTGCAGCGCCTGGCCCAGGGCATCGGCCGATAAAACGTCCAGGAGGCCCGTTTCATGGGGGCGTTCGCGTTGCAACTCCCGGCTGTCCAGGCCGGTAACGTCGAAGCCCGCGTCGTGCAGCAACAGGGCGGCCAGGGAGCCCACCTTGCCCAAGCCGAGGACGGCGATTTTTTGAAAACCCACTGCAACCTCCTCAACCTGATTCCAATCCGGCCTTAACCCGCACCCCCCGGTCCGGCGGCGCCGGGGAGAGCCTAGAACTTGCGTTCGCCGATCACTTCTTCGCCCATGCGGGACTGGCGGATGTATTGCCCCAACAGGTGCATGATGGACTGGTGCACGTCTTCGATGACGCCGTAGTTGTCGCCTTTGACGTGCACGTTCACCGTCGCCAATTGCGAAGACCGGCCGCCGGAAAACCCGGTCAGGGCGATCACGTCCATGCCGTGGTCCCGGGCCCAGCCGGCGGCGCGGACGACGTTTTCCGATTCCCCCGACGAGCTGACGGTCATCAGCACGTCGCCTTTTTCGGCCAGGGTGGAAAGCTGATAGACGAACACGTCGTCATAGGAAATGTCGTTGGCGATGGCGGTGATCATTTCGATGTTGGCGGCCAGCGAAACGGTCTTGGGCAGAAGGTTGGTGTCGGTCTGGATGAGCTTGGAATGGTCGCACACCAGATGATTTGAGATCGAGGCCGAGCCGCCATTGCCGCAGACAAACAACGTCGAGCGCCGCGCATAGGCCTCTTCCAGCACCAGGGCGGCGGAAGCCACCCGGTCGCCATCGACGGAAGCCTGCGCCGCCCGCACCCGTTCGAAATAGGCAGCGGTGTAGGCGGCGGCGTCATCGAAAGATTGGTCGGGAAAGGTCATCAGGCATTGTTCCTGGTGGCTGACGGTGAAAAAGCAGCCCTAATCTGGGCCATTCCCGGCGCCTTTTCAACGCCCCACGTTTCATTGCCTCATTGTTTCATTGTTTCATTGTTTCATTGTCTCATTGTTTCATTGTCTGGCGTCGGGCACGGTCCTTAGCAGCAAGAGCCCGGCGGCGAAGAAAACGATGATCGTCGCCATGCCCCAGCGCTGGCTGCCGGTGGCCGCCGTCACCCAGGCCAGCACCGCCGGGCCGATGAAAGCGGTGGCCTTGCCGGAAAGGGCGTACAGGCCGAACATTTCCGTTTCCATGCGCCTGGGCGCCAGGTGGGCCATCATCGAGCGGCTGGCCGCCTGGGACGGGCCGACGAAGATGCCCAGGGGCAGGCCGAAGGCCCAGAACCAGGCCTTGCTGGGCGCCGCCAGCATCAGGCTTCCCAGCACCGCCAGGGCGGCCACCGAAATGATGATGGTGCGCTTGGGCCCGATCCAGTCATCCACCCAGGCAAATGCCGCCGCCCCTAGCCCGGCAGTAAGGTTCAGCGCGATGCCGAACAGGATCAACTCCTCGAACCCCATGCCGAAAGTGCCGGCGGCGTAAATGCCGCCGAAGGCGAACAGGGTGGTCAGCCCGTCGTTATAGATCATGCGGGCCAGCAGAAACCGCGCAATGCCCGCGTGGGCGCGGATATCGCGCAGGGTCCGGCGGAGGGCGCCCAGGCCCCGGCGAACGGCCTCGGCCGCCCGGATGCCGGTCGCCGGGGCATCGGGGGTGAACATGAACAGCGGGACGGCGAAAACCCCGAACCACAAGGCGGCCATGGGGCCCGTCGCCCGCAGGTGCTCCGCCGCCGCCTTATCCAGGCCGAACCAGGGGGCGTCGGCCTGCACCAGGCCAACCAGGGCCAGGCCCAGACAGACCAGCCCGCCGCCGTAGCCCAGCCCCCAGCCCCAGCCCGAAACCCGGCCGATCATGGACCGGGGCGCCACGTCGGGAAGCATGGAATTGTAAAAGACCATGCCCATCTCGAAGGCCAGGTTGGCCAGCGCCACCAGCACCAGCGCCCGGACGGCGTATTCGGGGTCCGGCAGTACGGTCCACAACAGGGCGGTGGCGGCGATGCACAGCAGGGTGAAGAACAATATCCACGGTTTCCGCCGGCCGCCGTGGTCGGCGATGGCGCCAAGCACCGGGCCGAGGATGGCGACGGCCAGGGCCGAAGCGCTGATGGCGTATCCCCACTGGGCGGTGCCGGTGGCCACGTCGGCGGCCACGCCTTTGGTAAAATAGGCGGCGAAGACAAAAGTGATGATCACCGCCGGGAAGGCGGAATTGGCCCAGTCGTAAAAGGCCCAGGCGATCAGCGGCCCTTTTTTTATTGAAGGAGGGCGGTCCGGCGGCGTTGAAGATTG
>JAJRSS010000303.1 GCA_024278615.1 Alphaproteobacteria bacterium | reverse complement strand
CTGGCCTTCGAAGGGGACAGCCGGGTGGTGTGGTTCGAGGGCAATTACCAGGACTACGAGGCCGACCGCCACCGGCGCCTGGGCACCGACGCCGACCAGCCCCACCGCATCAAGTACAAGCCGTTGAAGCGCTAGGGGAGCACTATTCAAGACCGACGGGCGCGATGAGCCAGCCCATGGTCCTTGGCATGAACCGCGAAAACGGGTGGATCAGTTGACCGCCGTCGGCCGGAGGCTGCTGGTCTTCTGGCGCAGGGCTTCCAGCAGGCCGGCGACCTTGCCACCTTGCCGCCGGATGATGGAGGAAAAATCGGATTTGAGCGTGGCGCTCATGGACAGCCCCTCCACGGTCACATCGAGGACCTTGTAGGCGCCATACCCGCCGCCCACCCGCCAGTCGACGCGGACCGGGCCGCCGCCGCCGGACTGGGCGATCCGGGAAAAAACCGTGACGGTTTTTTCGCTGTGGGCCAGGGTTTTACTGATGGTCAGGGTTTCGCCGGTGTATCGGGCGAAGCGGTCGACGTAGGAGATGACGATCAGGTCCTCGAACAGGGCCAGGTAGGCCTGCCGTTCCTCGGCCGTAGCCCGCCGCCAATGGCGGCCCAAAATCCACTTGCCAATCGGTTTGACGGCGAAGTGTTCCTTGAAAATACGGCGAAACCGCTCGATGCGCTGTTGCCGTGAAATATTCCGGTCGGTCAGCGCCTTGACCGCCTGATTGGCCATCACCTGGATAAACTCGCTGGCGCCCTTTTCATGGGAGCCGGCGGCGGCCGGGCCGGCGAAGGCGGCAAGCCCAAGGGCCATGCCAGTAAGGAGGCCGGTAAGGAGGCCGGCAAGGAGACCGGTGCGGCCAGGGTGTATCGTATTCAACGACAGCATCTTTACTGCGTCTCGGAGACCTCATCTCCGATGACCACGGCATCATCGAAGATGACGGCTTCATCCAGGTTGTCGTTGGTCAGGCTACCGCCCAGGCCCGGAGCCGGCATGTTGGCCGAGCCGGTGCCGTTGTTGATCTCATCGTCGCGGCGCTGGCGGTACAGGCTGCGGATGGCGGCGTAGAAGTCCAGGGATGTTTTCTCCAGGTCTTCCAGGGCATCGAAATTGCGCGCCCGGATATCCACCGCCCGGACGCCGGCCCGGGCGACGGGCACCCAGTTCCGGTTCGTATTGGAGGCCCAGATATTCAAGGGATCGATAAGAAAATCAACGACCACGCCGACCGCATCCCTGGGGTTGGACGGCCCGAATATGGGCAGCATCAGATAGGGACCCTCGGGGACGCCCCAGATCGCCAGGGTTTGGCCGAAGTCTTCGTTATGGCCGGCGAGACCCATTTCCGTCGCCGGGTCGGCCAGGCCCAAAAAACCGATGGTTGAATTGACGACAAACCGGAAAAAGGTGGTTCCGGCGCGGCGAAATTCGCCCTGCAGGATATCGTTGAAGAAGATCACCGGCGAACGCAGGTTGTTGAGGAGGTTGTGAATGGTCGTCTGGAAAATTTCGGGGGTGTAATCCATGTAGACGATGGCCGCCGGTTTGAGCAGGACCGAATCCAGGGCCCTGTTGACCCCGAAGATGGCCCGGTTCGTGGGCTCGCCCGGGTCGTTGACCTGGTTGTATTCGGCCAGGGCCTCCGCGTCCCCCGGCGATGGTGCCGAAGCGCAGCCGGCCAACACGGCGGCGGCCAGGAAAAGAGCACCAAAACGTGCCGCCGGATTGACGGAACGGCGGTTCGGATTTCGGCGTGAAAGCATATAAAGACCCCTATTGCCGTTAACGTATGTCTTTCCAACCTTTATTCAAGAATACCTTGGTTCCAGGCCAATTCATGTCTCCGGTCATGTCTCCGGTCATGCCGCCGGCGCCTCGAAGACGGCGGAGGCCCCTTTTCGGTCATACTACTTCTAGGGAGATACCTTCCAATTCAACACAATACCTAGATATTCCATGGAGGTGTTCCAGCAATCTCCGGGTGCCGCCAACGGCTTCACCCGACAAGCCGTTGATTCGAATCTCTATCATAAGGATGGGGCTAAAACATTAACGGCGCAGCCCTGCAGCGTGGGAAAAGGCACGAACGTTGCAAATTTACAACAATCGCTTTAAGCGAAAAATGGCCTGTGCGGAAAAAACCACTGGACATCAGCAGAATAAAATATATAAACATATATTTATATAAGCACTTTAACATCACATACGACAAACTTAAGTCTGCTTGAACGATTTATGGAATCACTATTAACCGCATTGCGGGCGGCCGCCGACCCGACCAGGATTCGCCTGTTGGCCCTTTGCGCCAGGGGCGACCTGACCGTCAGTGAACTGGTGCGCATCCTGGGACAAAGCCAGCCGCGTATTTCCCGGCACCTCAAGTTGCTGACCGAAGCCGGTCTTCTCGACCGTTACCGGGAAGGGAGCTGGGTTTTCCACCGGCTGGCGGCCAATGGCTCTGGTGGTGTCGCCAACAGCCTTACGTCCTTGCTGCCGGAAGACGATGAAACCCTGACCCTGGACTTAAGGCGCCTGGCCCAGGTCAAGCAGGACCGCGCCCGCGCCGCCGCCGACTACTTCGCCAAGAACGCCGCCCGCTGGGACCGGCTTCGTTCCCTGCACGTGGACGACAGCGAGGTGGAGCGGGCCCTGGAAGCCCTGTTGACCCTCCGTTCGACGGATCGCCTGCTTGATGTGGGCACGGGAACCGGCCGCATGCTGGAATTGTTCTGCCCCCGGGTCGCCTCGGCGGTGGGGGTTGACCTGTCCCATGAGATGCTGGCCATGGCGCGGTCAAATTTGGACAAGGCCAACCTGGGCAATGTCACCGTCCGTCAGGGCAACATGTACCAATTGCCGTTTCCCGCCCAGTCCTTTGACGTGGTGACCATCCACCAGGTGTTGCATTTCGCCGATGAACCCGCCTTGGCGGTGTCCGAAGCGGCCCGCGTGCTGCGTCCGGACGGCCGGCTGCTGATTGTCGATTTCGCCCCCCATGATGTTGAAAGCCTGCGTACCGACCATGAACATCGCCGCCTGGGCTTTTCCGGCGATGAAGTGAAAGCCTGGTTCACCGCTTCACACCTGGAAACCAGGGAAGTGGTTCATCTGCCCGGCGACCCGCTGACGGTCACCATCTGGCTGGGCCGGAAAATTGACCAGGAACCTTACCCGAACCCGGCGCAAGAAAAAGAACAAGGACTCCACCAATGAACCATGATGAAGACGCGCGGGGCCTGATGCGGGCCGATCACGGCGCCGCGATCCTGGCCCGCCGGCAACCCCTTCCGGGAGACGTCAACGTCTCTTTCGAATTTTTCCCCCCGGCCAGCGGAGCCATGGAGGCCTCCCTGTGGACCAGCATCCAGAAGCTGGAATCCTTGAACCCGGTCTATGTTTCCGTCACCTACGGCGCTGGCGGCGCCACCCGGGACAGGACCCATGCCACCATCGCCCGCATCCTCGGAGAAACAAGCCTGCGCCCGGCGGCCCACCTGACCTGCGTCGGCGCTACCCGGGAAGAGGTCGATGCCGTCGCCCGGCAATACCTGGACCAGGGCGTGTTCCATATCGTCGCCCTTCGCGGCGACCCGCCCGCCGGTTCGGGCCCGTACAGGCCCCATCCCGGCGGTTACGCCTATGCCGCCGACCTGGTTGCCGGGCTCAAGAGGATCGGCGACTTCAGGATCAGCGTCGCCGCCTACCCGGAAACCCACCCCCGGGCGGCAAGCCCCGGGGCGGACCTGGACAACCTCAAGCGCAAGATCGACGCCGGCGCCAGCCAGGCCATCACCCAGTTCTTTTTCGACGAAAGCGCATACCTGCGGTTCCTGGACCGGGTTCTGGCCGCCGGTATCACCGTACCGGTGGTACCGGGCATCCTGCCGGTAACCAACTACGCCCGCTTGGTGGATTTCAGCAAGAAATGCGGCGCTTCCATCCCGCCGTGGATGGCCCACCTGTTCGATGACCTGGACGATGACCCGGAAACCCGCAAGCTGGTGGCCGCCACGGTCGCCGCCGAACAGTGCCGGGCTTTGTATGCCAACGGAGTGAGGGATTTTCACTTCTATACCCTTAACCGGGCCTATTTGACCCTGGCCATCTGCCGCACCCTGGGCGTGCGCCCCAAGGGGCCGCGGGGTGGTCCCGCCGCCACCAGGGGAGCCTGACCCTTGGCCCATATTCTCGATGTGCTCGGCGAGCGGGTGTTGTTGTGCGATGGGGCCATGGGCTCGCGGGTGCAGGCCCATGACCTGGACGTGGAAAAGGACTACCTGGGCCAGGAAAACTGCACCGATATCCTGACCCGGTCCCGGCCCGACCTGGTGCTCGGCATCCACCGGGGGTATCTGGCCGCCGGCGCCGACCTGGTGACCACCAATACCTTCGGCGCCTCGCCCATCACCCTGGGTGAATTCGGCCTGGAAGACGAAGCCTTCGATCTCAACCGGCGGGCGGCGGAACTGGCCCGGGAAGCCATGGACTCTTTTTCGCACGATGGCCGTGACCGGTTTGTCCTGGGCGACGTGGGGCCGGGGACCAAGCTGCCGAGCCTGGGCCATGTGGATTACGACACCCTGGAAGACGCCCTCGCCGTCCAGTGCGCCGGGCTGCTGGCCGGCGGCGTCGACGCCATCCTCATCGAAACCTGCCAGGACCCGTTGCAGATCAAGGCCGCGGTCAATGGGGCGAAACGGGCCGGCAGGGAATCCGGAAACGGGGCCGGCTCCGCTATTCCCATCTTTGTCCAGGCGACGGTGGAAACCACCGGCACCTTATTGGTTGGCGCCGATATCGCCGCCGCCGCAACTACCATACGCGCCCTGGATTGCGACCTCATGGGCATAAACTGCGCTACCGGCCCCCAGGAGATGGCCGAGCATGTCAAATGGCTGTCGGAAAACTGGACCGGACCCATTTCGGTGCAGCCCAACGCCGGCCTGCCCGAACTGGTGGACGGGCAAACTCGCTATCCCCTGGGCGCGAAAGAACTGGCCAGATGGATGGAACGGTTTGTCGAAGAGGATGGCGTCAATATCATCGGCGGTTGTTGCGGGACCGGCAATTCCCACATCGAAGCCCTGGACGCCATGCTTCGCGCCCGCGCCGGCAAGGGGGACCACCGGCCCCGGGTCGCGCCCCGCACGCCCCACTGGGTGCCTTCCGCGGCGTCGCTCTATTCCCAGACCCCCTACCGGCAGGAAAACGCCTTCTTCTCCATCGGCGAACGGTGCAACGCCAACGGCTCGAAGAAATTCCGCCAACTGCAGGACGCCGGCGATTGGGACGGCTGCGTCGGCATGGGCCGGGATCAGGTCACGGAGGGTTCCAACGCCCTCGACGTCTGCACCGCCTTCGTCGGCCGCGATGAGGCCGAGGACATGACCCGGGTGGTTTCCCGCCTGCGGGGCGCCGTCACCGCGCCGCTGGTTATCGATTCCACCGAACTGCCGGTATTGGAAACGGCGCTCAAGCTTTACGGCGGCAAGGCGATCATCAATTCGATCAATTTCGAGGACGGCGAGGAAGCGGCCGCCGGGCGCCTGGAACTGGCGCGCCGGTTCGGCGCCGGGGTTATCGCGCTGACCATCGACGAAGAGGGCATGGCCAAGGACGCCGAGGCCAAGGTGCGCATCGCCAAGCGTCTGCATGAATTCGCCTGCGTCAAGCATGGCCTGCCGGCGGAAGACCTGATGATCGACCCGCTGACCTTCACCATCTGCACCGGCAACGAAGATGACCGCGAACTGGCCCTCAACACCCTGGACGCCATAGAGGCCCTGGCCCGGGACCTGCCCCACTGCCAGATCATTCTCGGCGTATCCAACGTTTCCTTCGGCCTCAAGGCGGCGGCCCGCCATGTGCTGAATTCGGTTTTCCTCGATCATGCGCTAAAGCGGGGCATGACCGGCGCCATCGTGCATTTCTCCAAGATCATGCCCCTGCACAAAATCGCCAAGGACGACCTGAAGGTGACCGAGGATTTGATCTTCGACCGGCGCGCTCCCGGTTACGACCCGCTGCACGCCTTCATCGGCCGGTTTGTCGACCGGGCGGCGGAAAAGGAAGCAAAGCGGGAACTCCCGGCCAGGGTCGAGGAAAGGCTCACCCGGCGCATCATCGATGGCGACCGCCTGGGCCTGGAAGACGACCTCGCCGAAGCCATGAACGATCATCCGCCCCTGGAGATCATCAACACCTTCCTGCTGGACGGCATGAAGGTGGTGGGCGAATTGTTCGGCGCCGGCAAGATGCAGCTGCCCTTTGTCTTGCAGTCGGCGGAAACCATGAAGGCGGCGGTTTCCTACCTGGAACCTCACATGGAAAAAACGGCGGGCCAGAACAAGGGCGTCATCGTCCTGGCGACGGTCAAGGGCGACGTTCACGACATCGGCAAGAACCTGGTCGACATCATTCTCACCAACAACGGATACAAGGTGATCAACCTGGGCATCAAGCAGCCGGTATCGAGCATTATCGAGGCGGCGGAAGAGCACAAGGCGGACGCCATCGGCATGTCGGGGTTGTTGGTCAAGTCGACCGTTATCATGCGCGAAAGCCTGACGGAAATGTCCCGCCGCCAATTGAGGATTCCGGTCATGCTGGGTGGGGCCGCGCTGACCCGCCGGTATGTGGAAGAAGATTGTGTCTCGGCCTACGATTGTCGGCGCGTCGCCTACGCCCGCGACGCCTTCGACGGGCTGAACATGATGAAATCCATCATGACCGGCGGATTCGATGACGATCTATCGCAAGCCGCCGCCAAGCGTGCCGCCCGGCCCGCATCCCGCAAGCGCATTGGCGGCGCCGAATTGGAGGCGCCGCCCCTTCGGCCCGTGGAACTGGAAGAAATCCGTCTCCGCCGGGCGGAATTGAACCGGGATGTCCCCGTACCGACACCGCCGTTCTACGGCCCCAGGGTGCTGGAGCGGGTGGAGCCCCGGGCCCTGCTGCCGTTCCTCAACGAAGTCATGCTCTATCAGTTCCATTGGGG
>JAJRSS010000027.1 GCA_024278615.1 Alphaproteobacteria bacterium | reverse complement strand
CCGCGAATTTCCGAGACTCATCTCGCCGCCGAAACCCGCATCGGCGACTTCCAAGAGGTCGAGACCGGTTACACCGAGGAAGAGGCCCGGGCCGAGGCCGCGCGCTGCCTGTCGTGCGGCATCTGTTCGGAATGCGACGCCTGCGTCGATGCCTGCGGCTTCGACGCCATCGATTTGAACATGACCGGCCGGACCTACGACATCTCGGTCGGGGCGGCGGTGCTGGCCCCCGGCTACAAGGCCTACGAAGCGGAATATGCCGAGGAGTATGGGCTCGGGCGCTTCCCCAACGTCCTGACCTCCCTTCAATACGAACGCCTGCTCAGCGCCGCCGGTCCGACCGGTGGCAAGGTGCTGCGTCCTTCCGACGGCCAGCGCCCGCGGCGGATCGCGTTCCTCCAGTGCGTCGGTTCACGCGACTCCTCCCACGACTACTGTTCGGCCGTCTGCTGCATGTACGCGACCAAGCAGGCAACCATGACCATGGGCCATTGGCCGGACACCGGGATCGAAATTTTCATCATGGACGTGCGCTCGTTCGGCAAGGGCTACGAGGCTTACTACAAGACGGCGCGCGAGAAACACGGCGTCGGCTATACCCGGTGCCGGGTGTCGGCGGTCAAGGAAGACCCGAACTCACGCGGCCTGGTCCTCAAGGTGATGGATCGGGGGGCGGGTATCGGCGCTTCGGACGGATCGGCGGTTCGCGAGGAAGTCTTTGACATGGTGGTGCTCTCCGTCGGCATGGAAATCGCCGACAGCACCCGCGAGCTGGCGCGGCGCCTCGAAATCGAGATCGACGAATACGGCTTTTGCAAGACCACCCAGTACGACCCCTTACAGACCAGCCGGCCCGGAATTTACGGCGCCGGGCCGTTCCTGGAACCGAAGGACATTCCCGAATCCCTTCTCGACGCCAGCGGCGCGGCGGCCCAGGTCGGCGCCCTGTTGCGGTCCCGGCGCGGTTCGCTGACTCGCGAGGCGGTATTTCCGGACGAGCGCGATATTTCCGGGGAAAACCCGAAGGTCGCCGTTTTCGTCTGCCACTGCGGCAGCAATATCGGCGGTTACCTGGATGTTCCCGGCGTCGCCGGCTATGCCAAGGACCTGCCGGGCGTCATTCACGCCGAGGACAACCTTTTTGCCTGCTCCCAGGACAACGTCGCCCACATCACGAAAAAAGTTGCGGAACTGGGTGCCAACCGGGTGGTCATCGCCAGTTGCACGCCGCTGACCCATGAACCGGTATTTCGCAAAAGCATTCGCGGCGCGGGACTCAACCCCTACCTCCTGGATATCGCCAACATCCGCAACCAGTGCTCCTGGGTTCATTCCCACGACTGGGACGCGGCGACCAGCAAGGCCAGGGACCTGGTGCGAATGTCGGTGGCGCGGGTTGTCAACCAGCTGCCGCTGGCGACGGGAAGCATGCCGGTGCAAAGGGGCGCCCTGGTGATCGGCGGCGGCGTGGCGGGAATGACGGTGGCGTTGACCCTCGCCGATCAGGGATTTCCGGTGGACATGGTCGAACGCTCGGACCGGTTGGGCGGCGCCCTTCGGCACGTTCATTACGGGCTGGAGGAATTTGAGGCCGGCGCCGACCTGCCGCCGGCCGGCGAGGACGATTTTATTGACCCGCAGGCCTACCTCGCCGGCCTCGTCGAGCGGGTCGGGAACAACCCGGCGATTACCGTCCATTTCGGCGCCGAGCTCGCCGCCAGCCAGGGCTTCATGGGAAATTTCACGTCGGTCCTGACTTTCGCCGGACGCAAGGACCGCCTCGAGATCAACCACGGCGCCACCGTGGTCTGTGTCGGCGGCGTTGAATATCGCGGCGATGAATACGGCTACGGTACCGATGACCGGATCGTCACCCAACAACAGTTCGAATGCCTGCTGGCCGAACACGAAAATGGCGGCGGCGGCCAACCCTTGCCGAACCACATCGTCGTGATCCTTTGCGTCGGGCCGGCCGACCGGTATTGCGGACGCATCTGCTGCACCACCGGGATGAAGAACGCCCTGACCCTGCAGCGCCTGAACCCGGACGCCCGGGTCACCGTCCTCTACAAGGATATCCGCACCTACGGGTTCAAGGAACGCCTGTATACACAGGCCCGCGAACAGGGCGTGATGTTCCTGCGCTATGACGACGGCCAGCCGCCGGAGGTCACCGTCGAAGACGGCGGCGCGTTGCGGGTTCGGGCTTGGGAAGAGGTGTTGGGCGAGGAGATGATCTTTACTCCGGAAATGGTGGTCCTCAGCACCCCGGTCGTCCCCGCCGAAGGCTCGCAGGAACTTGCCAACCGGCTCAAGGTCCCCGTCGACATGAACGGGTTCTTCATGGAGGCCCATGTCAAGTTGCGGCCGGTGGATTTCCTCTCGGACGGGATATTCATGGCCGGCCTGGCCCACTATCCAAAGCTATTGCAGGAATCCATTGTCCAGGCGAAGGCGGCCGCGGCGCGGGCGGCGACCATCCTGTCGCGCGACAGCATCACCACCGGCGGTCCGGTGGCCGAGGTCGATGCCAGCCTCTGCGTCGCCTGCCTGACCTGCGTGCGGAGCTGTGTCTACGGCGCGGCGCGCATTTCGCCGGACGCGGCCGGGATCGGCGGCATTCTAGGCGCCGCCCAGATCGAATCGGCCCTGTGCCAGGGCTGTGGCCTGTGCGCCGCCGCCTGTCCCGCCGGGGCTATCCAGCTCCGCCATTACACCGTCAATCAGGTCAAGGCCAAGGTCGACGCCCTGTTCGAAGGGCAGGCCGCGCAATGAGCCCCGAAACCTTCAAACCCGAAGTGGTCGCCTTCTGCTGTCGCCATTGCGCCTACGCGGCGGCCGACCTGGCGGGCGGCGCCCGGGTTTCCTATCCGCCCGCCATCAAGATCGTCGAGTTGCCGTGCACCGGCCGCGCCAGTGTTCTGGAAATCCTCCACGCCCTGGAGGATGGCGCCGATGGCGTGGTGGTCGCCGGCTGTTTGCCGGGGACCTGCCATTATCTGATGGGCAACACCCATGCCCGCCAACGGGTCGATCACGTCACCGAATTGCTGAAAAAGATCGGCCTGGAGGACCAACGGGCCCGCATGATCAATATTTCCGCCGCCATGGGGGCGCAATTCGCCGAGAAGGCGACCGAGTTCGTGAATACGGTCAGGGAACTGGGTCCGTCCCCGATCGCGCGCGGCGCCTGCCGGGGTGGGCCTTTGGGCGGGCCGGGCAAGGCGCCGGCCATGGACGGCCGGGAAGGAAGGTAAGCCATGATTGTCGCCGAACAGAAATCGCTGGATGAAATCAAGGCCATGCTGAAGGACGCCAAGAAGGTGCTGGCGGTGGGGTGCGGCACCTGCGTTACCGTCTGCTTCGCCGGTGGCCGCAACGAAGTGGGCGTCCTGTCGTCCTCCCTGCGCATGGCGCGCGAGGTGGACGGCGATTCCCTGACCGTCGATGAAGTCACCGTGCAGCGCCAGTGCGAGACCGAATACATCGACGGCCTGGCCGATGATGTCGAATCCTACGACGCCGTCCTCTCCCTGGGCTGCGGCGTCGGCGTCCAGAGCCTCGCCGAACGCTTCCCCGCCATGCGTATTTTCCCGGCCCTCAACACCAAGTTCATGGGCTACCCGTCGGAGCACGGGGTTTGGGAGGAGCGCTGCCAGGGGTGCGGCAACTGCATCCTTCATCTCACCGGCGGCATCTGCCCGGTCAGCCGTTGTTCCAAGCAACTGTTCAACGGCCCCTGCGGGGGCTCCCAGGCCGGGATCTGCGAGGTCGACCCGGACACGTCCTGTGCCTGGCAATTGATTTGGGAACGGCTCGGCGAACAGGGCCTCATAGAACAATTGATGGAGGTCGAGCCGCCGAAGGACTGGTCGACCAGCCGCGACGGCGGCCACCGCCGCATCGTTCGTGACGATTTGCGTCTGCCTGATGGCGAAGAGGGGTGAGGATCGAGCCATGAACGTACATTTTCCCAAAGTTAACCTGCCGGAATCGCCCGACACGCCGCCCCTCGGCGAGAGGTCCGGCGGCAGGCTCGAGCGTATCCTTGCCGCAGGACACTTCGCCGTCACCGGAGAAGTGGGGCCGCCGAAGAGCCATGATGCAGAGGTCATCCGCAGGAAAGCCCGCCTTTTGGAGGGCTGCGTGGATGCCGCCAATATCACCGACAACCAGACCGCCGTCGTCCGCATGAGCAGCATCGCCGCCGGCGCCATCCTGCTCGAGGAAGGCATCGAGCCGATCATCCAGATGACCTGCCGCGACCGCAACCGGCTGGCCATCCAGGCCGATCTGCTCGGCGCCCATGCGCTGGGCATTCGCAATGTCCTGTGCCTGTCCGGCGATCACCAGTCGATGGGCAACCACCCTGGCGCCAAGAATGTCCACGACATCGATTCCATGCAACTCATCCGCATGGTCAAGGACATGCGCGACCGGAACGTCTTTCAATGCGGCGAGGAGATCAAGGGCGGCGGACCGCGCCTGTTCGTCGGCGCCGCCGCCAACCCCTTCGCCGATCCCGTCGAATGGCGGCCCTACCGGTTGGCCAAGAAGGCCATCGCCGGGGCCGATTTTATCCAGACCCAGTTGATCTATGACATGCCGGCGTTCCGCAAGTACATGAAGCGGGCCGTCGATCTGGGTGTCACCGAGCGCCTGTCGTTCATTGCCGGCGTCGGCCCCCTCAAGAGTTCGGGCATGGCCCGCTTCATGCGCGACCGCGTTCCCGGAATGTCGATCCCCGACGAACTGGTGAGCCGCATGGAAGGCGTCGTTTCCGGCATCGACAAGGAACAGAAGGAAGCCCGCCGCGATGCCTGGCGGGCCGAGGGGATCAAGATCTGCATCGAACAGGCCCAGGAAATCCGCGAGATCGAGGGTATCGCCGGCATTCACATCATGGGCATCGAATGGGAAGAAGCCATCCGTCCCATCGCCGAGGGGGCCGGCGTACTGCCGCGCCCTGAAATCGAGTAGAAGGCTTGCCAGGCCGTGAACATGTTTAGAGCCGAAAATGCCGATATTTCGGACCGCGACACCGGCAATTCATCGCTGGCCGGTCTCATCCGCGCCAACGCCGGCGCCAATGTCTACCGCTGTTACCAGTGCGTCAAATGCACCAGCGGTTGTCCGCTGGCCGACCAGTTCGACCTCACCCCCAATCAAGTGATGCGCTGCGTTCAGTTCGGAGATGCCCGAGTCCTCGAAAGCAAGGCGATCTGGCTTTGCGCCTCGTGCCACACCTGCGCCACCCGGTGCCCCCAGGAGATCGACGTAACCGGGGTCATGGACGCCTTGCGAATCGAATCGAAACGACGCGGCGTACCACCGGGGATTCCCGAAATCTCCAAGTTCAACGACCTGTTCATGCTGAGTGTCAAGGTCTTCGGGCGGGTCTATGAGGTTGGCCTGATGGCCGCGTTCAACATGGCGCTGCGCAAGCCGTTCCGGGACGCGAAACTGGGCAAGCGCATGTTCAAACGCGGCAAGCTCAAGCTGATGCCGCATTTCGCCCGGGGCGGCGGCGGCGGTCCCGTCGCCGAGCCCGGCTCCCGGGCCATCGGCTATTTTCCGGGTTGCTCGCTTGGGTGCTCGGCGGCTGAATACGGGAATTCCGTCAAGAGCGTCGCCGAAGCCATGGACTTGGAATTGGTGGAGCCCAAGGGTTGGGTCTGTTGCGGATCGAGCCCCGCCCACGCCACCGACCCGCGGCAGGCCAAGGTCCTGCCCATGCGCACCATCGCCGCCGTCGAAAAGATGGGCCTCGACACGGTGACGTCGCCGTGCAGCGCCTGCTACTCGCGCCTCAAGACGGCCGAGCAGGCGGTGCGCCAGGATGGCAAGGTGGAAAAACAGGTCGGTGCGGCGATCGGCTACGACTACAAGGGGACGGTGGAAGTCCGCCACTTGCTCGAGGTCATCGTCGACCGGACAGGGATCGATGATGTAAAAGGGCGCGTGGTGAAGCCGCTTTCCGGTCTCAAGGTGGCCTGTTACTACGGCTGCCTGATCACCCGCCCGCCCAAGGTCACCGGCGCCGACAACGCCGAGTATCCGGTCAAGATGGACCGCTTGTTGAAGGCCCTCGGCGCACAAACCGTCGAATGGTCCGGCAAGACCGACTGTTGCGGCGGTTCGCTGGGCATCACCAAGCCGGAAACGGCGGCCAGGCTGATGCGGCGGGTCATGGAAAACGCCCGTGGCTGCGGGGCCGAGGCTATCGTGACCATGTGCCCCATCTGTCATCTGAACCTGGATTCCCGGCAGGCCGAAATGGGCTTCGAGCAAGAGATGCCGATCTTCCAGGCGACGCAACTTATGGCGCTGGCGTTCGGACTCGGCCCTAAAAAAGCCGCCCTTCGGCACAATCTCGTGGATCCTCAACCCTACCTTCGGGGAAAGGGCCTGCTCTCCTGAGGGGCGCACCCAATCGGGGTGTTCAACCTCAGCGTCCTGGGGCCAAATTTACCGCTTCCAACTGGTGGCGAAAGTAGGCGACGTTGGTAATCAGGCCGGGCAGCAGCCACTGGAACAGCCGGCACATGCGGGTAACCTCTTCCAGGCTGGCGTCGGCTTCGGCCGCCCGGCGCAGCGCGTCCGAGGAAAGGCCGCCCGGGTTGGGCAGGACCTCGGCGGCCAGTTCCGCTACCCGGTCGTGGCAGGACTGGCAGATCGCCTCGTGGGCCGGCGTTCCCGCTACCTGCCGCAGGCCCGCCCAGGCCAGGGCGAAGTAGCTCGGCCAGCGGGCGAAGGCCCGGTAATCGGTGTTGACGAAAGGCAGCTTGAGGACCGCCTTGATATCCTCGTAGACAGCCCCGGTCGCGTCGTCGACGTGATGAGGCTCCATCAAAAGGAACGGCACCTGGATTTCAGGCGCGTGACGCCCTTCGAAGGGCTGGGCCTCCACCCCGCCCGCCATGTCGCCGGCCTCGAGCAGGTGCCTGGTGATAGCGGCGATAATCACGTAAGGCTGGTTGCCGTGCGAGAATACCGTGTTGACCTGCCGGATGGCGTCGATCTCGCGTGGCGCATAGCCCTTTTCGGTCAACCGCCCGACCAGGGACTCAGGCCCCAATTCGGCGGTTTGCGCTTCGACGAACCGGCGTAAATCCTCGAAGGCCTCGACGAAGGCCCGGCTTTCACACAACGGCTTCAGGCCCCGCCACAACTCGCCGAAAAACGTCGGGTAATGGCTGTAAGCCATGGTCACCACGCCCATCCATGGCACCTGGAGCACCCGCTTGGTGTCGTCGTACCATTCGGCGCGCTGGCCACTGGCGAGGTATTCGGGCAGCGGATGAATAGCAGGAATGGGATCGGGGCGCAGGCGATCGATGCGGGTCATGGTGGTCCCTCGGTGTGTATTCGGTTGAAGGTCAGGAGGAGAGGCGGGGAGGCCCAGGCAAAGAAAAGTCTACCGGCATTTCCCGGAAAGCCTCCGAATCCATGACGGTCATGCTCAAAATGCGCCACCATTTTATTGGTTTTCCCTTCGCGGTAGTCCGCCAGCCCGATAGTGGCGGGTTGTTCGCGCATTTTCCCATGATTCCCGTCAGGCCGGATGGGATTGGTTGCATGGTTCCGATCATCCGCCACCGGCATGCAGGCCATCTTCCCGCCGGTGGTTATCGATCTCTGGGTTTTCCTGACCGCGCGCTTCTTTGCGTTGCGCGCCTTCAACCGCCACAAACCCCTCCGTATTTGATATACGCTTGACATATGAGTTATATGTTAAATGGTGGGTGCCTCGGGGGTCAAGGCGGCCACCGCAATTCATGAGCGGTCCCGGATGAAGAAAAACTCGGTCGATTGGGCTTCCAAAGACGGCCATATCACCAAAATCCAATGGCCGGATGGCTGCCGGGGAAATACAGGCTGTTTCGATAGGTCGAGGGATGCGGTTCCGCATGTTGGTTGAGACCCCATGAGCGTCGCGACTTCGACATTGGGCCGCGACGTCAAGGTCGTCGGGCTGGTGGGCATCGCCCACGGATACAGCCATTTTTACCAAATGATCCTGCCTCCGATATTCGTCATCCTGAAGATCGAGTTCGATGTTTCGTTTACCGCTCTCGGGTTGTTGATGACCCTGATGTACGCGGCATCCGGAGCCATCCAGATGATTTCCGGATTCCTGGTCGACCGGTTCGGCGCCAAGTGGATATTGCTTGCGGGACTGACCGTCTGCGCCACGGCGACTTTGGCATTTTCCATGGCGCAAAGTTATGAGGCCCTGATCGCGCTGGCTGTTGCCGTCGGTGTCGGCCTCAGTGTCTTCCACCCCGCCGATCTGTCGATCTTGACTCACAAAATCGATCCCCGCCGGCTTGGGCGGGCTTACGCCGTGCACGCCATTTGCGGCAATCTCGGCTGGGCCGCGGCGCCGCCGTTCGTCGCCGGCCTGACCGCCCTGACCGATTGGCGCACGGCGGTCGCGGCGGCTGGCGTCGCCGGATTGGCTTACGCCGCGTTGATGCTCTTCTGGAGCAAGGATTTGGCCAACCCACTACCCGTGGAAACCGGGCAGGACGTATCGGACGACGATTCCCTGGCGGCGGACCTGCGCCTGCTGGCGTCGGCCCCCGTGGTGCTGTGTTTTTTCTACTTCACCTTCTTCGCCATGGCCATTGTCGGCGTGCAAAGCTTCGGCGCCCTCAGTCTGATGGAACTGCACGGCCTGCCGTTTGGTTCCGCGACAGCCACGTTGACCGCATTTCTGGTATCCTCCGCCGCCGGTGTTTTCGTCGGCGGCTTCGTCGCCGACCGTACGCCACGGCACCACCTTCTCGCCATGGCCGGAACGGCGCTGGCAAGCGCCTTCATGTTCGGCGTGGCCACCGTCAGCGGCTCCGCTATTGCCGTACCGGGACTGATGATCCTTTCCGGTTTTTTTCTGGGTTTGACAATGCCGTCCAGCGATATGATCGTGCGTAATGTGGCGCCAGCCGGAAAATCGGGCCGCGTTTTCGGCTTCGTCTATTCCGGCCTTGATTTGGGGTCGTTGTTCATGCCCGTGCTGTTGGGGTGGTTGCTGGACCGGGGCGATCCCAAGAT
>JAJRSS010000302.1 GCA_024278615.1 Alphaproteobacteria bacterium | reverse complement strand
TTGCTCAAGGCTGAAGCCATAAAACATAGCTTCCTGTTCCACCAGCCGTTCGCCCATCATTGCCCTAACTCCCAAAACAATCCTAATGAATTGAATCAGGACAGCGAGACAATCACAAGCAAGAGTTTTTCAACAAAATCTAACCAATAGCTGTTCTTCCATTGGATTGCCCCTTCCCACAACGATAATGGTGGAATTGTCTCACAATCTAAAATGGAAGGCAAAATGCCCCTTAAAATAAGACCGGGTGCTCTCAACCGGGGGACCACGCCCCGCCACGCGTGTTAACGCGAGGTCCCTTCCCGCACTGTTTCGGCCTGCGCCGCTTCGCCCAGCACCGTTTCCGCAAGCCTGGCCCAATAGCTGGCGCCGGTGGTCAGGATCTCGTCGTTAAAGTCGTAATGGGGATTGTGAAGAATGCAGCCGCCCTCCCCGGGACCATTGCCGATCCAGATATAGCATCCAGGCCGTTCATTTAACATGAAGGAAAAATCCTCCGCCCCCATGGATGGGGTGGGGTCCCCGTCGACGTTTTCCGGGCCGGCGATTTCCGCCGCCACCCTGCGCGCCACTTCGGTTTCGGCGGCATGGTTGACGACCGAGGGATAGCGCCGCCGATAAGCAACCTTCACGGCTACCCCATGGGCGGCGGCGACGCCTTCGGCCAGCCGTACCATGGCCGCCTCCATCGTCTCCTGCGCGCCGGTCCGGAAGGACCGGGCCGTCCCCCGCAATTCCACTTCCGCCGGGATGACATTGTAGGCGTCACCGCCATGAAACTGGGTAACGCTGACCACCACCGAGTCCAGGGGATCGGTGACGCGGCTGGCGATGGTTTGCAGGGCGGTGACTATGGCCGCCCCGGCGACCACCGGATCACGGCTCAGGTGGGGCATGGCGGCATGGGAGCCCTTGCCCTTGACGGTGATGTCGAAGGTGTCGGCGGCGGCCATGATGGGGCCGGGCCGGATGGCGAAGTGACCGGCTGGCCGCCCCGGCCAGTTGTGCATGCCGAAAACGGATTCGACGGGAAGCTTGTCGAACAACCCCTCATCTACCATAAGCTGTCCTCCGCCTTCCGTTTCCTCCGCCGGTTGAAAGATGAAACGGACCGTTCCCTTGAAGTTCCTGGTTTCGGCCAGGTAGCGGGCGGCGCCCAACAACATGGCGGTGTGTCCGTCATGGCCACAGGCGTGCATCTTGCCTTCGCGGGTGGAGCGGTGATCGAAGGCGTTGGCTTCGGGGATGTGGAGCGCGTCCATGTCGGCGCGAAGGCCAATCGTCGGACCGTCGCCGTTGCTGAGGGTGCCGACCACGCCGGTGCCGGCCAGGCCCCGGTGGACCTCAATGCCGAATTCCTCCAGCTTGGCGGCGACCACGCCGGCGGTTCGGTGTTCCTCGAACGCGGTTTCCGGGTGGGCGTGTAAATCCCGCCGCCAGGCAATCATGTCGTCCTGGAAATCGGCGATGCGGTTGATGATCGGCATGAGGGATGACTCGGCGGATAATGGGGGTTCAATAGGCGAACGGCGAAACGCCGATCACGGATTCATGAAAGTACAGTATGACGGCATAAAGAGCCACTCCCCCGGCCAAGCGCCCATAGCCGATTTCGGCGATGCCCACCCGGCAGCGGCCCTTGATAAGCGCCACGAAGGGGATGCTGGACGTCTGCGCCTCATAGGCCGTCCACGCTTCGCCCAGGCTATCCCGTTTGCGCTGGTCCATGTGTTGCGCCCCGGCGATGGCGAGGAAGGCGAAGGTGGCGAACATGATCCAGGCCGCCGCCTCCCCGTTGGCCAGCAGGTGGGCCATGCCCCACAGCCCCATGGACCACATTACCGGGTGGCGGGTGACCTTGAGCACGCCGACGGGTCCCTGGCTGGCGACCTTGGACCCATCGGAGGCCAGCATGGTGGGATTGGGGGTCGAAACGCCGGTGACGAGCAACAGGCATGCCACCAGCATGATGGCCAGGGCCAGATCACGCAGCCCGGTGGGAACGGACCACAACACTATGTCCGGCGCATCGCCATAGGCTTGGATCATCCAGTAGATCAAGGCCAGGGAAACCACCGAATAGAGCCCCTGAAAGGGCCGCTCGCCCAGGGTGGAAATCAACCGGGCGCGCAGGTCGCCATGGGACGGCGCCATGTGGGCGAAGATGAAGAAAACCGAGGCGGCGGCCAGGTGCCACAAGGTGCCGGTCATGCGCGAATGTCTCCCATCTGGTTAGTTCAGCGCCGCGCTGGCCCGATAAAAAGCTGGGACCTTGACGCCAAACCGCTTCAATCATTAACTATGGCACAGCCGCCAGCGAAGCCGCAAACTCAAGAACGGATTCGCCGACCCTATCACAGGGGCCGCCCTTGGCCCCCAAAACCTTCAGGATGACATGGCCACCGAAAAACCCTTCGATCTGCAATTGACGGTACGGGAAGAGGACGTCACCATTAGCTACGTTTTCGACCTGGATCGCATTTCCAACAACCATATCTTCAAATCGCTGGCAACCGGCGGCACATACGAGTCGGAAGTTTCCAACTTCCTGGTCCGGGTCCTGAAGGAAGGGGATACGTTCGTCGATATCGGCGCCCATATCGGTTACTTCTCCCTTCTCGCGACTAAATTCGTCGGCAGGAAAGGCCGGGTCCTGGCGGTCGAGCCGGATGACGACAATCTGGCCCAGTTGACCAAGCACAAGGAACTGAACGACGCCGCCAATCTGGAAATCTTCCCCTACGTTCTCGGTGAACGGGAGGAAGAGAAAACCTTTTACGTCAATTCCGACAACGATGGCGGTCACAGCCTGTGGGACGTGAGCAACCACGCCTTCAACAAGAAAAGCGCCGTGGATAGGATCACCCGCAAGGTTCAGACCAAAACCCTGGACACCCTGACCGAAGAAGCGATGCCGGACGCCATCAAGCTGCTCAAGATCGACACGGAAGGCGCCGAACCCCTGATCATGCAGGGCGCCAGGAAAACCTTTGAAACGACCCCCATTCAATTCATCGTCAGTGAAATCAATGAATTCGGCCTAGCCCAGTTGGGCAGTTCCCAAATGGAGTACCGGGCGCAGATGAAAGAACTGGGCTACGACACTTTTTTCCTGGATGAAAAGTACGGTTTTCCAACCCTGCTGCCCGAGACCGTGGCCGTGGTTTCCGGCAAATCCATGGTGTTCAATGTTCTTTTCAGCACCATGGAAGCGCTGACCCCCTATTGGGGCGTGCACCTTATCCGCTAGCGGATAAGACCCCTGCCTCTTTGACCGCCGCACTGTCGCCGGGTGATGATATGCCGAACCGGAAAATTGACCTGCGCGGAAAACGGGCGCTGATTTCAGGTGGCGCGGCGCCGGGTCCTTGGGCGTTGTCCGTGGCCGAAGCGTTTGCCCGCCGGGGATGCGCCATTGATCTTGCGGCGGCTGATCAAGACGCGCTTGAAAGCGCTGCGGCACGGCTGGGCGAACGATTTGAAGCCGAAGTCGAGGCGCATCCCACCGACCTTACCCAAAGCGTCAACGCCGCGGTCCTGGCCCTTGAATGTGAAGACGCCGGTATCCTGATCAATGATCCCGGGGCAATGGCTGCCGGGCCGGTGGAAGAAATCGATGCCCAGGCCTGGCGTCAATGCTGGGAGCAAAACATCAACGGGCTGATCGGCCTTACGGGCGAGGTCTATGAGACCATGCGCGAGCGGACGGAAGGGTCGATCGTCAACCTGATCAGCAGCGCCGGCACCGTCCCTGACAGCGGCAACATCTGCCTGTCGACGGCCAGCGCCGCGCTGATCATGTTTACCCGTTCCCTGGGGCAAGCCAGTATCCGGCATGGGGTCGGGGTCGCCGGAATACTCATCGCGCCCCAATCTCCGCGCCTTGACGAAGTGGGCGAACTGGCCGTGTTTCTGGCGTCCGGCATGGCAGCGGAACTCAGCGGCGCCGTCATCACCGTGGACGAAGGGTTGGCGCTGAAGGCGGAAATATTGGGTTATACCAGTTTGCATTGATCAGAACCCATGAGCCCATTCTCTGAGGCCGATTGACATTATTCTCCACGGCTGATCGATTAGCTTGTTCCAGGCTTCGGCTGAGATGGCGACGATCTCGTCGTATGATTTGAAGACGCGG
>JAJRSS010000301.1 GCA_024278615.1 Alphaproteobacteria bacterium | reverse complement strand
AGGGCGACGTTGGTGTTTTGCTCGGCGAGCAGGAAACTGACGCCTTCGCGTTCGTTCAGGGTAACGACGATTCCAAATATTTCCGCCACCAGTTGGGGGGCGAGGCCCATGGAGGGCTCGTCCAGCAGGATCATCTTGGGGTCGGCCATGAGCGCCCGGCCCAATGCCGTCATCTGCTGTTCGCCGCCCGAGGTATAGCCGGCCATGGCGCCCCGCCGTTCCTTGAGGCGGGGGAAATAGTGATAGACCTTTTCAAGCGATTCCTTGATCGCCTTGGCGCCATCCTTTCGGGTGTAGGCCCCGGTCATCAGGTTTTCTTCCACCGTCAGGTGTTCAAAGCAATGGCGGCCTTCCATCACCTGGATGACGCCCCGTTGCACCAGGTCCGAAGGGGTCAGTTTTTCCACCGATTGCCCCAGGTATTCGATGCTGCCCTTGGTGACGTCGCCCCGTTCGGCCCCCAGAAGGTTGGAGATGGCTTTCAACGTGGTCGATTTGCCGGCGCCGTTGGCCCCGAGGAGGGCGACGATGCCCCCCTCGGGTACCTCGAGCGATACGCCCTTCAACACCAGGATGACGTGATCGTAGATCACCTCGATGTTGTTGACGCTGAGGAGGGTCGCCCCTCCCGCCTCACTGGCCTGCTCTGGGGCCTGCTCTGGAGCCTGCACTGGGCGTTCCTTTAACGGCCGCGCCCGGGATCAGTCGGTGCCGTCGCACTTGCGCACGGGGACCTTCTTTTCCTTGGCGTAGGCCATGGCCGCTTTTTCGATCATCGGGCGGACCACATCGGCCATCGGCGTGATCCAGTCGCTGACGACGACCCACTTCTTGCCGTCCCACTGCTGGATGCGCACCGGGCCGTTGGTTTCGTGGTCCCGGCACGAGATCTTGATCGGGTTGGCGAAACCGCCCAGCCCCAGTTCATCGAGACGGGCCGCGGTCAGGTTCAGGTTTTCGAGACCCCAGCGGACTTCCTCGCCGGACAGGGCCTTGTTGCCGAACTTGGCCATGGCGGTACGCATGGCTTCGGTGGTGTAGACCGTATTGATGAGGCCGCGGTTGTAGAGCACTTCGCCGACGCCTTCGATCGGCCCGGCGCCCTTGCCGGCGCCATAGACTTCCTTCTTGATGGCATCAAAGACCGGCCAGTTGGCGCCGGCGCCGTGGAAAGCGGTGCCCTTGTAGCCGATGGCGGAGTCGCCGGCGGGAACCACGTCGGATTCGGTGGACGACCACCAGTTGCCGATGAATTTTTCCATGGGGAAGTTGATGGCGGCGGCTTCCTTGATCGCCACCTGGTTCATCACCCCCCAACCGGACATGAAGATCCAATCGGGCTTGATGCGGCGGACCTGAAGCCAAGTCGCCTTTTGTTCCTGGCCGGGATGGTCAACGGGCAGCAGGTTGAGCTTGAAGCCGAATTTTTTCGCCAGGATTTTCAGGGTCGGGTTGGCTTCCTTGCCGTAGGCGGAGTTGTGGTAGACGTGGGTGATCTTTTTGCCCTTCAGCTTGTCCATGCCGCCTTCCTGGGCGCCGATGTACTTGATGACGGCGGAAGCCTGGCTCCAATAACTGGTGGGAAAGTTGAAGGTCCATTTGAAGACCCGGCCATCGGCGGCGGCGGTACGGCCATAACCCATGGAATGGACGGGAACCTTGTCGACCCAGGTCTTTTCGATCAACTGATAGGTGATGCCCGTGGACAGCGGGTTGAACACCGTGGCGCCGGCGGGGCCTTCGTTCTTCAGCTTTTCATAGCATTCCACGCCGACATCGGTCTTGTAGCCGGTTTCGCACTCGGTCAGCTTGATCTTGATGCCGTTGACGCCGCCGCGGGCGTTGACCAGGGCGATATAGTCGGCATAGCCGTTGGCGAAGGGCACGCCGTTGGGGGCGTAGGCGCCGGTCCGGTAAACCAGCGACGGAAGAAACATGTAGTTCTCCTGCGCGGCCACGGGAACCGCCGTGAACAAGGTGGCGAAAACGGCCGCCCCCATTCCGCCGAGAGTGAGTTTTTTTGCGTTCATCGGTTTCCTCCCTGTAGAAACGTTCATTGTTGCCCCCCCATGATGCATGGGATTGCAGACGACGCTGCGCTTGGAGGGGTGGCGATACCGTAGCACGCGGCTTTTTGGGCCGCAAACCCTTCAAAACGCGCTAACCCCGGGATACCCGCCCCGGAATTCAATGCAAAATTCAATGTGGAAACGGCCATAGCCTCAACTTATCCTTGGCGATCTGCCACAACCGGGCCAGGCCGTGGGGCTCGACGATCAGGAAAAAAATGATCAGCGCGCCCAGGACCATGAATTCCAGGTGCTTGGCCGAGGTCGCCTGCATGCCGAAGCCGCCGACCAGCAGGTTGGTCAGCGCGATCGGCATAAGAACCAGGAACGCGGCGCCCATGATCGAGCCCATGACGCTGCCCAGGCCGCCGATGATGATCATAAACAGGATGTTGAAGGAAAGGGTGACGTCGAAAGCGATGGTTTCGACGCTGCCCAGATGCAGGGCGAACAGTTCCGCTCCGGCGATACCGACGACGAAAGACGAAATGGCGAAGGCCAGCAGCTTGGTGCGCAGGGGCCGGATGCCGATGATCTCGGCGGCGATGTCCATGTCGCGAATGGCCATCCACGACCGGCCGACGGCGCTGCGCACCAGATTCTTGGTCAACAGCGCGAACACGGTCAGCATGGAAAGGGCGGCCAGGTACTTGACCGCCGGCTTGGCGGCGGCGCCGGTGACCAGAACGCCGAACATTTCCCTGGGCGGCGCGTCGATGGTGCCCGACGGGTTGTAGTTGTAGAACCAGCCGACCTTGTTGAACAGCCAGACGAGAAAGAACTGGGCCGCCAGGGTGGCGACGGCCAGATAGAAGCCCTTGATGCGCAAGGAAGGGAGGCCGAAGACGACGCCGACGGCGGCGGAAAAGCAGCCGGCGATCAGAAACGCCACGATCAGGTTCATTTCCGGAAAACCGGTGGTCAGCTTGTAGAAGGAATAGGCGCCAACGGCCATGAAGCCGCCCGTGCCGAGCGAAATCTGCCCGGCGTACCCGGTCAGGATGTTGAGCCCCAGGGCGGTCAGGGCATAGACCAGAAAGGGCGTCAGGATGGCCTGGAACCAGTAGTCGTTGGCGGTCAGGGGAACGACGACAAAGGCGAAGGCCAGGACCGCGATGACGAACAGGCGGTCCTGCAGGATGGGAAAGATGGCCTGATCGGCGGCATATCCCGTCTTGAATTGTCCGGCTTCCCGGTAAAACATATGGGGGCTCCTATACCCGCTCGATAATCACGTCGCCGAACAGCCCCTGGGGCCGGAACATGAGAAAAACCAGCGCCAGCATGTAGGCGAACCAGCCTTCGATGGCGCCGCCCAGGGCCGGCCCCCAATACACTTCCGCCACCTTTTCGCCGACGCCGATGATCAGGCCGCCGACGATGGCGCCGGGCACCGAGGTAAAGCCGCCCAGGATCAGCACCGGCAGGGCCTTGAGGGCGATCAGCGACAGGGAGAACTGGACGCCGCTTTTGGTGCCCCACATGATGCCGGCGACCAGGGCCACCAGCCCGGCCACCGACCAGACGATGATCCAGATGGATTTCAGCGGGATGCCGACGCTGAGCGCCGCCTGGTGGTCGTCGGCGACGGCGCGCAGCGCCCGGCCCACCCGGGTGCGGTGAAAAAACACCGCCAGCACGGTCACCATGACGGCGGCGGTGCCGGCGGCGACCAGTTCAAACTGGTTCAATAAAATACCCTGAAATTCGAAGGACTTTTCGGGAATGCCAAGGTCCAGCCTTTTGACGTTGCTGCCCCAGAGGGTATCGCCCAGGCCCTCGAGGAAATAGGCCAGCCCCAGGGTGGACATGAACAGGATGATCTGGTCCTGGTTGACCAGCGGGCGCAGCATCAGGCGTTCAATGGCGATGGCCAGGGCCACCATCACCCCCGCCGTCGCCAGAATGGCCAGGGGCGCCGGAATACCCCAGTCCATGATCCCGACCAGGGTCAGGGCGGCGAACAGGGCCAGCACCCCCTGGGCGAAGTTGAACACGCCCGAAGCCTTGAAGATGAGGACGAACCCCAGCGCCACGAGGGAATACATGACGCCGGCCGACAGGCCGCCGATAACCACCTCGATGAAGAACAAGGGGTATTCGACGATATCGATCAGCGGCAGGACGATGAAATCGTAAACAGTTCCCATAGACCGGTTCCTAGTCGTGGCTGACGCCCAGATAGGCGTCGATCACATCCTGGTTGGTGCGTACTTCTTCGGGCGGGCCGTCGGCGATCTTGCGGCCGTAATCCAGCACCACCACATGGTCGGAAATGTCCATCACCACCCCCATGTCGTGTTCGATGAGGACGATGGTGGTGCCGAATTCGTCATTCACGTCGAGGATATAGCGGCACATGTCCTGTTTTTCTTCCAGGTTCATGCCGGCCATCGGTTCGTCGAGCAAAAGCATGTCCGGTTCCGCCGCCAGGGCGCGGCCCAATTCCACCCGCTTTTGCAGGCCATAGGGCAGCTTGCCGACGGGAGTCTTGCGGATGTGCTCGATCTCCAGAAAATCGATGATGTTTTCGACGAATTCCCGGTGCTCCAGTTCCTCCTTCAGCGCCGGGCCCAGGTACAGCGCCTGAAGGAGAAAGTTCCTTTTCATCTTCAGGTTCCGCCCGGTCATGATGTTGTCCAGGGTGTTCATGCCCTTGAACAGGGCGATGTTCTGGAAGGTGCGGGCGATGCCCTGGGCCGCCGCGTCATGAGGCTTCATCTGCTTGCGGGTGACGCCCTTGTAGGTGATCCGGCCTTCCTGGGGATGGTAAAAACCATTGATGCAATTGAGCATGGAGCTCTTGCCGGCGCCGTTGGGTCCGATGATGGCCAGCACCTGATGCTCGTGGACCTCGAAGCTGACGTTGCTCAGCGCCTTGACGCCGCCGAAGGAAAGGCTGATGTCCTCCGCCTTAAGCAGCACGCCGCCTTCTTTCTTTTGTGGGATCAAGCCATTGGCTGCCATGGCGCGTCCTTCAACTCGCTTGTTTCAGGGCGGGGGCGGCGTCCTCGCCGAAGGTTTTGGCGTCACTGATTTTCAAGTCGGCGCTGATGTTCCCGGTGCGCCCATCCTCGAAGGTAACCTTGGCTTCGACGACGATGGAATCCTGGTCCGAATAGAGGGCTTCGATCAGGTCGCCGTATTTTTCCGCCACGAAGGGGCGGCGGACCTTGCGGGTGCGGGTCAGTTCGCCGTCGTCGGCGTCCAGTTCCTTGTGCAGCATGAGAAAGCGCCTGATCTGGGAGCCGGCGAGGTGCGGGTCCGAGGCCAGATCGGCGTTGACCTTCTCGACGCATTCCCGGGCCAGTTCGTACACCTGCGGCTGGCCGGAAAGATCGGTGTATCCCGAATAGGCCAGGTTTTGCCGTTCCGCCCAGTTGCCCACCGCTTCCAGGTCGATGCACAGGATGGCGGCGACGTAATCCCGTTGATGGCCGAAGGTCACCGCCTCGCGAATGTAGGGGAAGAACTTGAGCTTGTTTTCCAGGTACTTTGGCGCGAACAGGGTGCCGTGGTTGAGCTTGCCCACGTCCTTGGCCCGGTCGATGATTTTCAGGTGACCGTCGTCGCTGAAAAAGCCGGCGTCACCGGTGAGCACCCATCCGTCTTCGGTCTTGGTTTCCCGGGTGGTTTCCTCGTTCTTGTAATAGGCCATGAACACGCCCGGGCTCCTGAACTGGACCTCGCCCGATTCGGCGATCCGCACTTCCACCCCCTTGGTCGGCGTCCCCACGGTGTCCGGCTTGACCTGGCCGTCGGGCTGGGTGGTGATGAACACCGACGCCTCGGTGGAGCCGTAGAGCTGTTTCACGTTCATGCCCAGGGAACGGTAGAAATCGAAGATGTCGGGACCGATGGCCTCGCCCGCCGTATAGGCCAGGCGGACCCGGGAAAAGCCGAGCACGTTGAGCAACGGCCCATAGACCAGGACCCGGCCCAGGGCGTAGAACAGCCGATCCATAAAGGGCACCGGCTTAGCGTCCAGGATGCGCGACCCGGAGCGCCGCGCCACGTCCATGAAGAAGTGGAACATGGCGCGCTTGATGGCGCCCGCGTCCTCCATGCGGATCATTACCGTGGTCAGGATGTTTTCGAAAATCCGCGGCGGGGCGAAGAAATAGGTGGGGCCCACTTCGCGCATGTCGGTCAGCACCGTTTCGCTGCTTTCCGGGCAACTGACGCAGAAGCCGGCGACATAGGACTGGGCCAGGGAAAAGATATTGTCGCCGACCCAGGCCATGGGCAGGTAGGCGAGCATTTCATCGGTTTCGACCAGGCCGTCCTGTTCGACGGTATTGCGGGCGGTGATGATAAGGTTGTCGAAACTGAGCATCACGCCCTTGGGCCGCCCGGTGGTGCCCGACGTATAGAGCATGATCGCCAGGTCCGGGCCCTTGCCTTCGGCGACGGCCTTTTCAAAAAAGCCCGGATTGGCCTGATCGAAGGCGCGGCCTTTTTCGATCACCGCGTCGATGGAGTGGAGAAACGGCTGGCCGTAATGGCGAAGGCCCCGGGGGTCCTTGTAGATGAGGGTTTCCAGGGTCGGGCAACGTTCCTTGATTTCCAGCAGCTTATCCACCTGCTCCTGGTCTTCGACGATGGCGAAGCGGGCGCCGGCGTGTTCCAGCACGTACTGCATCTCTTCGGCGACGGAATCCTGATACATGGGCACCGGCGTGCCGCCCAGGACCTGGGCGGATACCATGGACCAATAAAGCTGCGGCCGGTTATCGCCGACGATGGCCAGGGTGTCGCCTTTGCCGAACCCCAGTTCCGCCAGGCCGCAGGCGAAGGCCCGCACCCAATCCTGGGCCTGGGCCCAGGTCCAGGCCTGCCAGATGCCGTAATCTTTTTCCCGCATGGCCGGGCGATCGCCGCGCGTGCGGGCATTTTCCACCAGCAGCTTGGGGAAGGTATCGGCGGCGGCGGATTCGCCCGTGTCGCCCCCTCCTGGCGCGTTTTCTGCCCCCTGGCCGGCCATCGCAATCTCCCTGCGAACATTCGTTCTATTTTCGGCGGCCTGGACCCTTCTTGGCCGGGGTCCATTGAACCGCTTTTATAGTGAGCCACAGACGGCGCAAGTTCACAAGTCGAATCCGATTGCCGTAAGCCGGTTCGCGGCTTTATATATCCTTGCGCAATCCCTGCTGATCACTCCGTTGGGCGCCGCCCGCACTTATTTGACGGCCCCCCCCTTGGTAAAGGAATCCCATGCCCCAAACCGGTCGAGACACCCTGAACGTGCGCCGGACCCTGATCGTGGACGGCGAGGAATACGACTATTTCAGCCTGGAGGCGGCGGACCAGGCGGGGATAGGCGACATCGGCCGTTTGCCTTTTTCCCTGAAGGTCTTGCTGGAAAACCTGCTGCGCTGGGAAGACGGGCGCGCGGTGACCACCGATGACATCAAGGCGGTGGCGGAATGGGCGGCCGAGAAGCGCTCGGACCGGGAAATCGCTTACCGGCCGGCTCGGGTATTGATGCAGGATTTCACCGGCGTCCCGGCGGTGGTGGACCTGGCCGCCATGCGGGAAGCCATGGCCAAAACCGGAGACGACCCTGAAAAGGTCAATCCCCTGACCCCCGTCGATCTGGTCATCGACCATTCGGTGATGGTCGATTTTTTCGGTACCGCCGACGCGGCGGCCAAGAACGAGGAACTGGAATTCAAGCGCAACCGGGAACGCTATGAATTCCTGCGCTGGGGACAGACCGCCTTCGACAACCTGCGGGTCGTGCCGCCGGGCACCGGCATCTGCCATCAGGTCAACGTGGAATACCTGGCCCAGGTGGTGTGGACCGCCGAAGAGAACGGCAGGACGCTGGCCTATCCGGACACCCTGGTGGGCACCGACAGCCACACCACCATGGTCAACGGGCTGGCGGTGCTGGGCTGGGGCGTGGGCGGCATCGAGGCCGAGGCGGTGATGCTGGGCCAGCCGGTATCCATGCTGGTGCCGGAAGTGATCGGCTTCAAGCTCACCGGACGGTTGAAGGAGGGCGCCACCGCCACCGACCTGGTGCTGAGAGTGGTGGAAATGCTGCGCCAGCACGGCGTGGTCGGAAAATTCGTCGAATTCTTCGGCGCCGGCCTGGAAAACCTGACCCTGCCCGACCGCGCCACCATCGCCAACATGGCGCCCGAGTACGGAGCGACCTGCGGTTTCTTCCCCATCGACAAGGAAACCCTTCGTTACCTGAGCTTCACCTCCCGGGCGCCGGAACGGGTCGCCCTGGTGGAAGCCTACGCCAAGGCGCAAGGCATGTGGCGCGACGAAAGCGTCCCCGAGCCGGTGTTCACGGACACCCTGGAACTGGATATTTCCACCGTCGAGCCCAGCATCGCCGGCCCCAAACGGCCCCAGGACCGCATCCGTCTCGCCGACGCCAAGCCGGCCTTCGCCCAGGTCCTGAACGATATGGGCGCCAAGAGCGGCCGGTCGGTGGCGGTGAAGGGTGCCGGTTATGACCTTGGCGACGGCGACGTGGTTATCGCCGCCATCACCAGCTGCACCAATACGTCCAATCCGTCGGTACTGGTGGCCGCCGGGCTGCTGGCCCGGAACGCGGTGGAAAAAGGCCTTCGCACCAAGCCGTGGGTCAAGACCTCCCTGGCGCCGGGATCGCAGGTGGTGGCCGACTACCTGGCGAAGGCCGGCTTGCAGGAGCACCTGGACGCGCTGGGTTTCAACATCATCGGTTTCGGCTGCACTACCTGCATCGGCAATTCGGGCCCCCTGGCGCCGGCCATCGCCGAGGCCATCGATGAAGGTGAGTTGGTGGCGACGGCGGTGCTTTCCGGCAACCGCAACTTCGAGGGCCGAATCAGCCCCCACGTGCGCGCCAACTACCTGGCTTCGCCGCCGCTGGTGGTCGCCTACGCCCTGGCCGGGTCGATGACCGCCGACCTGCTGACCGAACCCCTGGGCGAGGACGGCGGCGGCAATCCGGTTTTCCTGAAAGACATCTGGCCCGCCGACAGGGAGATCCACGACACCATCGCCCAATCCCTGACGCCCGAGATGTTCGCCGCCCGCTATGCCGACGTGTCCAAGGGTCCCGACATGTGGCGGTCCCTCGAGATTCCCGAAAGCATCACCTATGAATGGCAGCCCGGTTCGACCTATGTGCGGCACCCGCCGTTTTTTGATGAAACGGGTTTCGAGGACAGGGAAGACGGCGCCGGCCAAGCGGCGGACGTCGCCGGCGCCCGCGCCTTGGTGGTGCTGGGCCACTCGGCGACCACCGATCATATCTCGCCGGCCGGCAGCATCGCCAAGGACAGCCCGGCCGGCGAATACCTGGTCGAGCATCAGGTGCGCCCGGCGGAGTTCAATTCCTATGGTTCACGCCGGGGCAATCACGAAGTGATGATGCGCGGCACCTTCGGCAACATCCGCATCCGCAACCAGTTGGTGGCGGGCACCGAAGGCGGCTATACCCGCCACCAGCCGTCGGGCGAGGTCATGCCCATTTACACGGCGGCGATGAAATACCAGGCCGAAGGCGTGCCCCTGGTGGTGGTCGGCGGCCGCGAATACGGCACCGGATCATCCCGGGACTGGGCCGCCAAGGGCACCCGGCTGTTGGGCGTCAAGGCGGTCATCGTCGAAAGTTTCGAACGCATCCACCGCTCCAACCTGGTCGGCATGGGTGTATTGCCCCTGCAGTTCACCGATGGCGTCACCGCCGAAAGCCTCGGCCTGGACGGCACGGAGATTTTCGACCTTAGCGGATTGGCGGGCGGTGTCGCGCCCCGCATGCGGGTGACGTGCCGAATCACCCGCGATGACGGATCGGCGCGCGACCTTTCCCTGCTTTGCCGTATCGATACGGAAAACGAGGCGGAATACTACCGGGCCGGCGGCATCCTCCAGTACGTCCTGGACCGCCTGCGCCGGAAAGACTGAGAAACGCCGGATGCAGGGGAGGAACGCGGGTCGCGGGCCAGGACTTAGGCGGATTTTTTTCAGTTCGCTACTAAACCACTACCGGCTGACGCCGGTAGGTTTCCTATTGGAGCGGATCTCCAGATACTGAAGTATGATATCGTCAGTGACATTGCCGCTGGTGGACGAGAAATATCCCCGCGCCCAGAACCGCCTTCCCCAATAGCGTT
>JAJRSS010000300.1 GCA_024278615.1 Alphaproteobacteria bacterium | reverse complement strand
TGGCGGCCAGTTTGCGGGTGACCCCCTGGCCCTCGTTGTAGATGAGGCTGATGATGAACTGGGCGCGGGTATCGGCCCCCTTGGCCCAGGGCCGCCAAAACCCCGTGCCGGCAAGGTCGTCGCCGCGTTGGTGGACCACGGCGCCCACTTCAAGCCCCGCCTGCGCCGGACTGGCGAGCCCGCCGAAACCGCCGAGCCCGCCAAACCCGGCCAACACCGCCAACACCGCCAACACCGCCATTACCGGCATCAATCGCTTCATGACACCTCTCCTGTTCCGTATTGGTTTCTTTGAACCAATCTCTTAATTGGCCCTGTTAAGAAAGCGGGCCTTGTGCTTGATTTAAACGTACATTCCGGGCGGTTTCAAGGCCGGACCGGATTAGGGTTGGATTCTGGCCGGATTTTTGAGGGGAATCAGCCGATTATCGCCCGGCGGATCAGGTTGAGCCCGATAAGGAACAGCAGCCCCAGGACCACCTTGCGGAAGGTTTCCGGGTTGATGCGGCGGCGAATGGCCTGGCCCACGCCCAGCCCCGCCATGCCCGGGATACAGGCATAGAGGGACAGGGGAATGGTCTAGGCGTTGAGGATGCCGTTATCCACGTAGGCGATGATCAGCGGGATGGAGGCGGAAAACCATATCAGTCCCACGGTGCGCACGAAAACGTCCTTGGGCAGGTGCAGCATGACGAAATACATCACCATGGGCGGTCCCCAGATGGTGGAAACGCCGCCCAGAAGGCCGCCCAGGGCTCCGGCGACGGGCCCGCCCCAGCGTTCCGCTCGTGGCGAAAGGCGCAGGGTGGGTTTGAGAAACGTGGTCAGGGTGAAGATCACCACCACTGAACCCAGAATGGCGAAGAACATCTGCTCATCGATGGTCACCGCCAGCCGGGCGCCGACGAAGATGAAGGCCAGCAGGCAGACGATCATCGGCCAGAAGCGCCTCAGGGGCTCCATCCAGGAGCCCGAATGAACCGCCTGCCACAGGTTGGTCATGACGATGGGAATGGCGCTCAAGGCAAGCACCAGATGGATGGGCAGAAAGGTGGACAATCCGGCGATGGTGACGATGGGCAGGCCGATGCCGGAAACCCCCTTGACCACGCCGCCCAGGGCGATGACGGAAATCACCAGGATTACCGTCGTCAGGTCATATGCGAACATGAGCCCCCCGGAAAGGCGGTGGTTTTCCGCGGCGCCTGGAAAGGGCCGCCATATTCCGGGCCGGCTTGCGGGGCTTCACCAGGGGAAGCCCCGGCAGCCATAGGGCGAGACGTTCGAGAATCATGTTCGCGCAACCCGGAACAACCAAAAGCCGGCAAAAGAAATCCGCACCCTTTGTGGTCCGGCGCCTGCCTTGCCGCCATCATACCGTCCGGTAATTTGGCGGGATAGTCCCTCCTGCCGGCTCAGCCCGCGGTTGCTTGACAGGCCGAAGCGGGCTGGCCTAGTACTCACCGGAACGGGAGCAAGCCCGGGCCGGACAGACAGAATTGGAGAATCAGGTGGCATCAACGGATTTCATTGTCCACGATACCGGGGACTCGGTGGGCGTGGTGGTGGTCGAAGGGACGGAGGCCGGCCAGGAACTGACCGGCTGGGTCATGGCCACCGACGAAACCATCACCGTCGCCTCCACCGACCCCATCCCGCTGGGCCACAAGGTGGCCCTGGCCGACATCAAGGACGGCGACACGATCATCAAATACGGCCACGACATCGGCCGCGCCGTCGCCGATATCCGCCGCGGCGGCCACGCCCACGTGCACAATGTCAAGACGAAAAGGTGGTAAGCATGGCCAATCCAATCTTCATGGGCTACCGGCGGGAAAACGGCCGCGCCGGCGTGCGCAACCACGTGGTCATCCTGCCCCTGGACGACCTTTCCAACGCCGCCTCCGAAGCGGTGGCCAACAACATCAAGGGCGCCCTGGCGCTTCCCCACCATTACGGCCGGTTGCAATTCGGCGAAGACCTGGAACTGCATTTCCGCACCCTCATCGGCACCGGCTGCAATCCCAACGTCGCCGCCGTCGTCGTCATCGGCATCGAGCCCGGCTGGACCCAGCGCATCGTCGACGGCATCGCCAAGACCGGCAAGCCGGTGGAAGGCTTTTCCATCGAACGCAACGGCGACATCGCCACCATTGCTTCGGCCTCGCGCAAGGCCAAGGAATATGTCCAATGGGCCAGCGAACTGGCGCGCCAGGAATGCCCCATGGAAGACCTGTGGATTTCGGTCAAATGCGGTGAATCCGATACCACCTCGGGGCTGGCTTCCAACCCCACGGTGGGCAATTTCATCGACAAGGTGGACGCCATGGGCGCCACCACCTGCTTCGGCGAGACCTCGGAAATCACCGGCGCCGAACAGGTCTGCGCCACCCGTGCGGCGACCGCGGAAACGGGGGAGAAGTTCCTCAAGACGTGGAACGCCTATAATGATTTCATCCTCGCCAACAAGACCGACGACCTTTCCGACAGCCAGCCGAGCAAGGGCAACATCGAAGGCGGCCTGACCACCATCGAGGAAAAAGCCTTCGGCAATTTGGAAAAGATCGGCAAGAAGGCCCGGTACATCGACGTGCTGGAACCGGCGCAGGCACCGTCCAAGGGGGCCGGGCTTTATTTCATGGACACCTCGTCGGCGGCAGCCGAATGCGTCACCCTGCAGGCGGCGGCGGGCTTCGTCGTTCACCTGTTCCCCACCGGCCAGGGCAACATCATCGGCAACCCCATCGAACCGGTGATCAAGCTGACCGCCAACCCGCGCACCGCCCGCACCATGGGCGAACACGTGGACCTGGACGTTTCCGGGCTGCTCAGGCGCGAGATGAGCCTGGACCAGGCCGGCGACAAGCTGATCGACATCACGCTGCGCACGTGCAACGGGCGGCTGACGGCGGCCGAAGCCCTGGGCCACCGGGAATTCGTCATGACCAAGCTCTACCGGAGCGCCTGATCCAGCCTTAACCCGGCCCAGGAAGGGAGCCCTCGATGACGGCGATGCTGGAAGTCTCGGTGTGGCGGGGAAGGGAGGAAGGCGCCTTCGTCTCCTATGCGGTGCCGGCCCGGCGAAGCCAGACCGTGCTCGACGTGATCACCCACATCCAGCGCCGCCTCGACGCCAGCCTCAGCTACCGCTTCGCCTGCCGGGTGGGCATGTGCGGGTCCTGCGCCATGACCGTCAACGGCAAACCCCAGTGGACCTGCCGCGCCCCGGTGAGCGAGGTCGCGCCTTCCGGCAAGCTGACCATCCAACCCCTTCGCAACCTGAAGGTGATCAAGGATCTGAGCGTCGACATGACGACCTTCTTCGACAAGTGGGCCAGGGCCGGGGGAGCTTTTAAGCCCGCTCTTGGCCGCCCCACCGCCGGCGTGGGCGGCGATTTCGCCGCCGTCAAACCCGCTTCCCGCGCCCGCCGGGCCGCCGACGCGGCGATCGAATGCATCGGCTGCGGCGTCTGTTACGCGGCCTGCGACGTGGCCGCCTGGAACCGGGATTACCTGGGCCCGGCGGCGCTCAACCGGGCCTGGAGCCTGGTCAACGACGTGCGTGACGGGGCGCGAAGGGAACGGCTGGCGGCGATCGCCGGGGATGCCGGCTGCTATGCCTGCCATTCCCAGCAGGGCTGCACCGAACACTGCCCCAAGCACCTCAACCCGACCGCTTCCATCGCCGGGCTCAAACGGGCATCGGCGTGGGCGTGGCTGACGGGAAAGCCGTGAACGCCGGCGCCTCGAAGAGCCGCGCCGAAACCGGCCTGTGGCTGGCCCAGCGCCTGGCCGCCGGGGTGCTGGCCGTCGCCGTGGTGGTTCACCTGGGCGTCATCATCACCGCCATCCAGGGCGGACTGAGCGCGGCGGAAATCATCGGCCGCTTGCGGGGAAACACCGCCTGGTTCGCCTTTTACCTGGTCTTCGCCGCCGCCGCCGCCATCCACGCCCCGATCGGCCTTCGCACCATCCTGGGCGAAATGACGCCCCTGCCACCCCGGCTCATCGGCCTGCTCATGGCCGGTTTTGGCCTGCTGCTGGCGCTCATGGGCTGGCAGGCGATTTACGGCCTCTATGCTTTCAGGCCATTGGAATGATGAAAGGCCACCGCGACCATCCGGCCTATTGGGCCTTCGCCGTTCACCGGCTGTCGGGCCTGGTGTTGGCCCTGTTCCTGCCCGTCCATTTCTATTTCCTCGGCCGGGCGATCAAAGGCGCCGCCGCCCTGGACGGGGTTATCGCCTGGACCGACAACCCGCTGGCCAAGGTAGCGGAGGCCGGGCTGGTAATCCTGCTCACCGCCCACCTGACCGGCGGCGTACGGCTTTTGGCGGTGGAATTCCTGCCCTGGCGCGATTGGCAGAAGACCCTGATCGTCCTCACTGGCGGCCTCAGCCTGGGCGCCGGGCTGTTGTTTTTGATCAACGCGGTCTGAACGCATGCTTCGCAAACCGCCAAATACGCAATAAAATAACTAACTATTTACTGAACACATAATAATAGTATATTTTGTACGCCAACAAGACATACAAATTGCTTTATTTGTACGCTTAATAGGCGTACGCTCCGTCCATGAAATGTTTGGTTTAGATCCTCGCTCACCGGAGAGTGGCTATGTCAGGAATGTTGAAAGTAAATGAAGGCGCAAATCAGCGTCCGCAAAAGGATGAGCGCATCGCTGTACGATTGACGTCCGTGGCGAAACATCAGTTGGAACTGGCGGCCGAGATTTCGGGCCGCAATGTTTCGGATTTTGTCGTCAGCAGCGCCCTAAAGGAAGCTCGAAGAACCATAGAAGATAGCGAGCGCATGCGCTTGACCGATAGGGACCGGGCGGTATTCATGGATGCGCTTTCCAACCCGCCAGCCCCTAACGAGGCGCTGAAATCCGCTGCCGCAAGGTATCTGAAAACCTTCAAATAAATGCAGACCTTCGTACCCGGTATTGAGCCGCTCGGAAGTCACCATGTCCGGGCGGCTTTTTCTTGTGGAAACGACACCCTTGACCGGTATTTGAAGGAGCAGGCTTCCCAAGAGGAACGAAGGAACTTCGCCCGTGTCTTTGTTTTGGTAGGCGGCAAACCCCAAGCCATCGCCGGATACTACAGCATCAGCAGCACCGGCTTCGCCCGGGAGGACCTGCCCGGCGAAATAGCGAAAAAACTTCCCCGCTATGACGTGGCGCCGGCGGCGCTGATCGGCCGGCTGGCCGTCGACACCGGTTATCAGGGGCAAGGCTGGGGAGGATACCTTCTGATTGACGCCATTAAGCGTATAGTGAATGCGGGCGGCAATGTGGCGGCCTATGCGGTGGTTGTTGACGCTATTGACGATGGGGCTGTTTCATTCTACCGGAAGTACGGTTTTATATCTTTCCCGAGTATGCCCAGCCGCCTGTTCCTGCCGGTCGCGTCGGCCAGGCCATTGTTTGCCAAGTAACGATTTAAGCGAGCGGAGCCCGTCATGGATATCGACCTGGAAGTCATGGAGGAAACGGCCAAGGCGCTTTATATCCGCGCCCTCAAGGTCCTGCCCGACGACATCAAGGAAGGCTTCGAACGACTGGATGCGAACGAGACCAACGCCACGGCCACGGCGATCCTGAAAACCATGATCGAAAACATCGGCGTCGCCGAGCAAACCGACAACCTTTTGTGCCAGGACACGGGCGTTCCCATCTACAACATCACCATCGGCCGCAAGGTGACCGTGGACGGGTTCGCGCTGAAAGAGGCGATTGCCCGGGGCTGCGCCCGCGCCACCCGCGAATACCCCTTACGGTCCTCGGTGGTGCATCCCATCACCCGGCAAAACGAGCACACGTCGTGCGGCCGCCGGGTGCCGGTGATCAACCTGGATTTTGCCGCCGCGGATGAAGAACTGATCGTCGAAATGATTCCCAAGGGCAGCGGCTCGGAAAACGGGTCGTTCCTCAAGATGTGCATCCCGGCCGACGGCATCGGCGGGATCAAGACCTTCGTCATCGACAAGGTATTGGAAGCCGGCGGCAAGGTCTGCCCGCCGACCATCGTCGGCGTCGGCGTCGGCGGCACGGCGGACCTGTGCATGCACCTGGCCAAGGTCGCCGCCACCCGGGCCCTGGGCAGCGTTTGCGGCGATGGGGAAGGGGCCAAGCTGGAAGCGGAACTGAGCGCCGCCGTCAATACGCTGGGCATCGGCCCGCAAGGGCTGGGCGGCGACGCCACCGCTTTTGCCGTGCATGTGGAAACGGCGGCCACCCACATCACCATGAACCCGGTGGCGGTCAACATCCAGTGCCATTCCGCCCGCCGGGCGACGGCGCGATTCACCCCCGCCGGGGTGGAACTGGGGTTTTAGGACCGGTTTTTTGAAACCGGAGTCGGGACTCCCGCCGCCAAAGGTCCTATAAAGGTTCTATAAATTATCCGCGGCGGTTCAATGAAACAGGGGAGCGGCCCGGCCGGTCCGGGGCGTGGAGGTCAATGAAAGCCCGATATCAATGCCTGCTGGCAATCGCCGCCATGGCGGCGGCGGCGCCCACGCCGGTCATGGCGGCGGCTTCCGGCCTTTACGACATGGACCGTTTCCTCAGCGAGCCCTATCCCTTCGCCACCACCGCCCAACCGGTGCCCGTTCCGGCGCCGGCGCCGGCCGTGATTCCGGCTCCCGCACCGGCGCAGCGGGCCGCCGCCACCGTGCCGGAAGAAGACGCGAACGATCCCCTGGAGCCCATGAACCGGGCCATCTTCGCCTTCAACGAATTCTTTATCGATTGGGTCCTGGGCCCCCTGGTCACCGGTTACCGGTTCATCACGCCGGACCTGGTGGAAGACGGCATCGGCAACATCCTGGACAACCTGGCCTCGCCGACGATCCTCATGAACGACCTGTTGCAGGGCGAATTCGGGCGGGCCTGGAAGACCACCCAGCGGGTGGCCATCAACACCACCGTCGGTGTCGCCGGCCTCTTCGACGTCGCCGAATTCATGGGCATCGGCAAGCACGACGAGGACATGGGCCAGACCCTGGCGGTGTGGGGCGTCGGCGAGGGAGCCTACCTGGTCATCCCCTTCCTCGGCCCGTCCAATCCGCGCGACGCCTTCGGCAAGGTGTTCGACACCTTTACCCATCCCCTGACCCTGTGGGCCATGAACGCCGATCGTGACGAGATCAACTACGCCATCGCCGGCGTCAAGGCCATACACGGCTATTCCCTGGTGCAGGACGACCTGGAAAATATGCGGGAGACATCGGTGGATTTCTACGCCACCCTGCGCAGCGCCTACCGCCAACAGCGCGAATCGGCCATCTCCAACAGCGAATTCGTGGTTGCCCCCGGACTGGAATAAGACTTTCACCGGCCATCTTTCGTCCGGCGATCCATCGGTTCCCAACGGCTGCGTTTTCATGATACCGGTCATGATACTGGGCAGGCATCCCGCCAGGCGCCGACGGATCGATGGATAAAACAATAGTGTCTGGCCCAAAAATGAAGGTCGCGATTTCGATGTGTTATAGCCTTGTCCCACTCTCCGTTCGTCATTCCCGCGAAAGCGGGAATCCAGCCTTTCTTTCGGTTTTCTGGATTCCCGCTTTCGCGGGAATGACGGGAAGGTGATGTTCGGCTTATCGCAACGAATTGAAACCAGGACTTACATTTCGAGTCGGACTCTAAGATACCTGCATAGGGCACGAAACGGACCTCCATGCGCTCGCTGATCTCCATCAACAATCTCTCCAAAACCTACGCCTCCGGTTTCAAGGCGCTCAAGGGCGTCAACCTGGATATTCGCCAGGGTGAAATCCTCGCCCTGCTGGGCCCCAATGGCGCCGGCAAGACCACGTTGATCAGCATTGTCTGTGGGATCGTCAATCCGAGCCAAGGCTCCGTGACCGTGGATGGCCACGACATCGTATCCGACTACCGGCTGACCCGGGCGATGATCGGGCTCGTCCCCCAGGAACTGACGACGGAGGCGTTCGAAACCGTTTGGGACACGGTCACCTTCAGCCGCGGATTGTTCGGCAAAAAGGCCGACCCCGCCCATATCGAAAAAGTGCTCGGGGATTTGTCATTGTGGGACAAAAGGGACAGCCAGATCATGGAACTTTCCGGCGGCATGAAACGCCGGCTGCTGATCGCCAAGGCATTGTCCCATGAACCCCGGATCCTGTTCCTCGATGAACCCACCGCCGGCGTGGACGTGGAGCTGCGCAAGGACATGTGGCGGCTCATCCGCGATTTGCGGCACTCGGGCGTGACCATCATCCTGACCACCCACTACATTGACGAGGCGGAGGAAATCGCCGACCGCGTCGGCGTGATCAACAAGGGCGAGATCATTCTGGTCGAGGAAAAAGCCGAGCTCATGCGCAAAATGGGCAGGAAGCGGCTGACCCTGGAGCTGCTGGAAAAAATTTCGTCGGTGCCCTCGAAGTTGCAGCCCTACAACCTGGACCTGGTGGCCGACGGCGGCCAATTGATCTACACCTACGACACCCAGACCGACCGTACCGGAATTACGTCCCTGCTGGGCGAACTGCACGCAGCGGGCATCCGGTTCAGGGACCTGAGCACGACGCAAAGCTCTTTGGAAGAAATATTCGTCGATTTGGTGCGGGAACCGGAATGAACGTTCATGCAATAAAGGCGATCTACCTGTTTGAAATGGCCCGCACATGGCGCACCCTGTTCCAAAGCGTCGTCTCCCCGGTTATTTCCACTTCGCTCTATTTCGTCGTCTTCGGCTCCGCCATCGGCTCCAGGATCACCGACATCGAAGGCGTTGGCTATGGGTCCTTCATCGTGCCGGGACTGATCATGCTGACCCTGATGACCCAAAGCATTTCGAACGCGTCGTTCGGCATCTATTTCCCCAAGTTCATCGGCTCCATATTCGAGCTGTTGTCGGCGCCCGTTTCGTCTTTTGAAATCGTTCTTGGCTATGTGGGCGCCGCGGCGACCAAGTCGATCATTCTGGGGTTGATCATCCTGGCCACGGCAAGCTTGTTCGTGCCGTTGCAATTTGCCCATCCGGCGTGGATGTTCCTTTTCCTGGTGCTGACGGCCCTGACCTTCAGTCTTTTCGGCTTCATCATCGGAATTTTGGCGAAAAATTTTGAACAATTGCAAATCATCCCGCTGCTGATCGTGACGCCCCTGGTCTTTCTGGGGGGCAGTTTTTACTCGATCGACATGCTGCCGCCCTTTTGGCAGAACGTGACCCTGTTCAACCCGGTGGTGTATTTGATCAGCGGCTTTCGCTGGAGCTTTTACGAAATATCCGACGTCAGCGTGGAGGTCAGCCTGGCCATGATCACGGTTTTCCTGGCCATGTGCATGACGACCGTGTGGTGGATTTTCAAGACCGGGTATAAGGTGAAGAAGTAGCCATGAGCCATCACATCCTCCATATGCCGTGCACGGAAGAAGCCGTCTGTAATCTCCGTATCGGCGATCACGTCACCCTTTCTAAAAGGGTCCCCCCCGCCCTGGCCCTCCCCCACAAGGGGGGAGGGAAAATTGGATCGGTGCAACGCCATGCCCCCTCCCCCTTGATGGGGGAGGGTTGGAGTGGGGGTGATTCTCGATCTTATATTGGATTACGCATCTCATGACCCGCCACACCCTCCACATGCCATGCAGCGAAGAAGCCGTCCGCAAGCTGCGCGTCGGCGATCATGTCACCTTGCAGGACACCTTGTTCGGCATTCGCGACGCGACGCAAATCCACATGTTCGATCGTGGCCGGGAAACGCGGCTTGACCTTGCCGGCCACGCGGTGATCCACACGGCGCCCAACGTGAGGAAAGCGCCGGTGTCCAATTCCTGCCCGGTGGGCTATGCGTCCGTGTGCATCGGCACCACCACGTCGGCCCGCATGGAACGCTTCACCCGGCCCCTGATGGAACGCGAAGGGGTGCGCATCATCATCGGCAAGGGCGGGCTGATGGACGAAAGCCTGGCCGCCTTCAGGGATCTGGGCGGGGTTTACCTGGCCATCATCGGCGGCACGGCGGCCCTGGAAACCACCTGGATCGACCGCATCACCGACGTGGATCTGGATGACCTCAACCCGGAAAGCCTGTGGCGGTTCGCCATTCACGACTTCGGCCCCCTGCTGGTGGCCATGGACAGCCACGGCGCGAGCCTCTATGACGCCGTCGGTCGGGACGCCGCCGCCCGCCGCGCCGCCGCGCTGGCGTCCATGGGGGTGGCCGCCAAGGAAAGTTCTTGTTGAACCGGGTGCGGACGGACATTTTAATTCTCGGCGCCGGCGGCGCCGGGCTGTTGGCGGCGTTGCACGCCCACGCCGCCGCGCCGACCCTCGCCATCACCATCGCCGTCAAGGGGCTGCTGGGCAAGTGCGGCTGCACCCGCATGGTGCAGGGGGGATACAACGTCGCCCTGTCGGAAGGGGATTCCGCCGAGCGCCACTTCATGGACACCATCGCCGGCGGCAAGTGGCTCAACAACCAGGACCTGGCCTGGGCCCTGGTGACCGGCGCGCAGACCCGCATCCGCGAGCTTGAAAACGATCTGGGCTGCTTTTTCGATCGCAACCCGGACGGCACCGTGCACCAGAAGGCCTTCGCCGGGCAGACCTTCGACCGCACCGTGCACAAAGGCGACCTGACCGGCATCGAAATCATCAACCGGCTGGCCGAACAGGTGTGGGCGTCCAAGGGTGCGGCAGGGGGCATCGAACGGCTGGAAGACCACCGGGCGGTGGACATCATCCCCATGCCCGGCGGCCCCGGGTATTCGAGGGGGGTGGCCGGCGTGCTGATGATCGACATGCGGAGCGGCGAACTGGTCTTCGTCCAGGCCCGGGCGGTGCTGCTGGCCACCGGCGGCGGGCCGACCATGTACCGCTACCACACGCCGTCCGGCGACAAGTCCTGCGACGGCATGGCCATGGCCTTGCGCGCCGGGTTGCCGTTGCGCGACATGGAAATGGTGCAGTTTCACCCCACCGGCCTGCTGGCCGGGCCGGAAACGCGGATCACCGGCACCATCATCGAGGAAGGGCTGCGCGGCTTCGGCGGCTACCTGCTGGGCGGCGACGGGCAACGGTTCATGCACCGCTACGACCAGCGCGGCGAACGGGCGACCCGCGACATCGTCAGCCGCGCCATGCTGACCGAAATGCGCACCGGCAACACCGGCCCCAACGGCGGCCTTTTCGTCACCATGGCCCACCTGGACGAAGGCGACGTGCGGCGCAACTTCAAGGGCATGGTGGAACGCTGCGCCGATTACGGTTTCGACCTGGTGGGCGGCAACGTGGAAGTGGTTCCCACCGCCCATTACATGATGGGCGGCGTGGTCTTCGATGTCGACTGCACGACGGAAATGGAAGGCCTGTTCGCCGCCGGCGAGGATACGGGCGGCGTTCACGGCGCCAACCGGCTGGGCGGCAACGGGGTCGCCAATTCCACCGTCTTCGGCGGCCTGGCCGGCGACGCCATGGGTGCCTGGGCGCCGGCCCGCGGCCAGTTCCGCGACCCGGACGAGGACATTTTGGCGGCGGCGGTTGACCGGGCGCGGGCGCCGCTGGACAAGCCGGCGGGCGATATGGAAAGCATCCGCGAACGGCTGCTGGACGCGATGTGGGAAGACGCCGGCATCATCCGCGACGCCGCCGGCCTGGACCGGGCGGCGGGCGTGGTGGACGATTTGGAATCCGAACTGGACCGGACCGGGGTCGCCGGCGCCGATCTTGCTTATAATGTCGCCTGGCACGACTGGCTGAACCTGAAGAACCTGATGCTGGTCAGCCGTGCCGTCATCGCCGCGGCGCGCGCGCGAACCGATTCCATGGGCGCCCATTACCGGGCCGACTATCCGCACGCCGCCGACCCGGCCGAGGCCGCCTTCACCCGGGTGCGCCTGCCAGGCCGGGAAGGGGGCGGGTTGACCGTCGACAAGGAACCGGTGCGCTTTAGCCGTGTAAAACCGGGGGAAACCTTGCTGGCGGAGGAATAGGAAAACCATGTCCGACATCGTGATTTGCGAGTTCACCGACGAAGGATCGGTGGAGGATTTGCGCCGCGACTACGAGGTTCTGTACGAGCCGGACCTGGTCGACCGGCCCGATGACCTGGCGGCGGCCATCGCCGGCTGCCAGGCGCTGATCGTCCGCAACCGCACCCGGGTGACGGCGGCATTGCTGGACGGCGCGCCCGGGCTGCAGGCGCTGGGGCGGCTGGGCGTCGGCCTGGACAACATCGATTTAGAGGCCTGCAAGGCGAGGGGCATCCCGGTCATTCCGGCGACCGGCGCCAACAGCGTCTCCGTCGCCGAATACGTCGTCGCCGGCATCCTGATGCTGTTTCGGGGCCGGGCTTATCATTCCACCGCCCAGGTGCTGGCCGGCGAATGGCCGCGCACCCGACTCATGGGCCGGGAAGCGGAGGGCCGGCGGCTGGGGCTGGTCGGTTTTGGTGACATCGCGCGCACGGTGGCCCCCCGGTGCCAGGCCCTGGAAATGACCGTTTGCGCCTATGATCCCTTCATTGCCGCCGATGACCCGGTGTGGAAACAAATGTCCGTGGACCCGGTGACTTTGGATGACCTGTTGGAACAGTGCGACGCCATCAGCCTCCATTTGCCCCTCACCGATCAGACCCGCCACCTGATCGATGCCGCGGCCCTTTCGCGCATGAAGGAGGACGCGGTGCTGATCAACGCCGCCCGGGGGGGCGTGGTCGATGATGCCGCGTTGGCCCGGGCGCTCAAGGACGGCCGGCTGGCCGGGGCCATGCTGGACGTATTCGAGGATGAACCGTTGCCGGCGGGCAGCGTCTTCGAAGGCGTCCCCAACCTGATCCTCACCCCCCACATCGCCGGCGTCACCCATGAAGGCACCCGCAAGACCGGCGCGGTGGTGGCGGCGGGCGTACGCCGCGTCCTGGAAGGAAAATAGCGACCTCCCTCGAGCGGCGCCTTACCCTTGAACAAAGGATGGCCACCCCTGGCCGACAGGCTGCGGAGGTCGGCTAACCCTCCGCTTCCATCCGGTCCCAGTTGACGATATCCCGGGCCCAGGCCTGGAAACGGGCCTCGCCGCTGGGGCCGAAAAGGGGATCGTCCTGATCGGCGATTTCCACTTCCACCGCCGCCCAGTCCTCGGCCGTCAGCACTTCCCGGGCCAGGGGAAAGAAGTCCCGTTCTTCCCGTTGCAGGTGGCGGCGCTGGAGGTCCATGAACTCGCCGGCGAGTTCCACCAGATGGTTTCGGGGGACCACGGCTTCTTGCAGGATATTGCGCACGGTTTCCGCCAACTGATACGATTGGCGGCCGATTTCCTCATGCTCCGATAACAAATCGCCAAGGTCCGCCGCCCGGCCGGGCGCCCGGCCGGCGATTTTGCGGAAAATCGCATCTTCCTTGGGGTGATGAAAGCGATCCGGATAGGTGAGGAAGTATTCGGCGATGCCACCGACGATATCCTGATCCAGATCACCCTTGGTTTCAAAGGCGTTGATCTGGTGCTCCAGCACTTTCAGCAATTTCAGGATGTTGGCGTGATCTTCGCGCAACCGGTCCAAAGCCTCGGTCATGCCGCCCCCTTCATTGTTGCTCCAAACCCTTGTTCCAAGGTCCAGGTTCACCGTTGACCCATTGTAGCACGGCTTTACCGGCGGAGAAACGGGAGCATCGGCGTCACCCTTTCCAGCGCACCTTGTCCATCAGTTCGGACAGGGTCATGGGAACTTCCACCACCCCTTGCAGGGCGGCATCGATTTTCTCGGAGGTGAGGCTCCATTCGTCCTGGTCCAGGCTGGCGATTATATCGCCGCGGAAACTGGCGAACCGGGCCAGCGCCATGCCGTCATCGCCGAAATGGTCGGCCAGGATGGCCAGCGCCAACTGGCCGGGGCCGCCGCCGTCGTATCCCCATTCGAAGCCGGAAGAAGAAAGGGTCTTTAAATCCAATCGCGGGTCCAGGGGTTCGCCGTCAACAGTGACGATACGCTCCCTTGTCCCGCGTTTTCCCCGGTAAACCTTCATTTCCGTTCCTCGGCATTAAGTAAGGAGAGGCCGATCCCGTCACCCAGGCCCCGGAGGCTCGACCGGAAACGGGCCGGCCTAGGCCGTCTACACACACCGGCGCAGGGCGGCGACCACCTGCTGGTCATATTTCTCCGGGTTGTTCTGCAGGATGGTCAACGCCTCTTCGGGGGGGATGGATCCCCGGTACCCACGGGGCGCGATGCGGGCGCAATACACGTCGCATACGGCGATGATCCGCCCCCGCATGTCGATCTCGTCGTTCCCGAGGCCCTTGGGATAGCCGCTGCCGTCCAGGCGTTCGTGCATCTGTAAAACGGTTTGGGTGACCGGCAGGGAGAAATTCACGACTTCGAGGGTTTTTTCCGCATAGCGGATGTGGCCTCGGACGATTTCGATTTCCTTCCGCGACAGGCGGGTATCCTTGGTGATGATGTTCACCGGTATGGAAAGCTTGCCGATCTGGGACAGGTTCGCCGCCATTTCCAGGGTGGCGAGGTCTTCATCGGTCAGGCGAAGCAGGCTGCCCACGTTCCGGCACATCTCGCCCATGCGTTGGGAATGGCCGGCCAGGTAGGGATCGTGCATCTCGATGGCATGAACCAACGCCGCCGTGGTGGCTTCCGCCGCCGCATCCAGCCGGCGCTGTTGTTCCAGAATTTCGGTGACGTCGCGGGCGACGGACACGATGCCGATAATCACATCGTCATCGCTTTTCAGCGGCGCCTTGGACATGGTGAAAAAGTGGCGCTTGGAACGGATGTCCAGATGGATGTCGCAGGTGACGGCGGCGCCCGAGGAAAGGACTTTCTGGTCATCTATTTTCAGGCGGGCGGCGGCTTCCCCGCCGAAAACGGCTTCATCCCCGCTGCCGACGATACCATCGGCGGACTTGCCGGCCAACCGGGCAAAGGAAGGGTTGACGTAAACGTACCGGCCGTCCAGCCCCTTGAGCCCAATGCATTCCTCGATGGAATTGTTGACACTATCGAGAAGCTGCCGCTGGGTCTGGATGCGGGCCGCCAGGTTATGGAACTGCCGCGCCAGGGCGTGGCCCGCCTCGCTATTCTGGCGCCACCATACGGCGACGAAGGCGGCGCCGACCAGCAGGGTGGCCAGTATGGCGACCATGACGCCGGCAAGGCGGTAGGCCATCAGCGGTTCCAGCGCCCGGTCTTCCGCCACTTGCTGAATCACCAGCCATGACGTGCCCGGAACAGGCGCGCCTTTGGAAAATACCACCTGCCGGCCGCTCACGTCGACCCGCCGGCCAAAGGGAAACGGCCGCGTCGCCGAGATGCCTTTACCATTTGCAACGGGAGTCATCGTGGAGCCGTTCCCGAAGGACACTTCCACCACTCCCTCAGGCATTTCCTGGAGCAATCGGACCCGTCCGCCATTAAAAACAACCGGCCTGCCGTAGAGGATTTCTTCAAGCTTTTTCGCCGCCGGGTGGGTGATCAGCATCACGCCCACCGTGCGTTTTCGCTCATCCGGCGTCACCGTCTGGGGGGCGGTCAGGGGAAGCACGATGTCAAGCACCAGATCGTCCTGGCCTTTCCTCAAGGGCAGCACAAGGCGTTCGCCGGTTTCGAAAACCGTCCGCGCCGCCTGGCGCTGCGCCGGGGTGAGTACCGGTGCGGCGGCGCTGGCCAAATAAACCCGCCCGTCGCGGCCGACCATGTAGGCGCCGACCATGCCGTTCTTTTTGGCGAAATCCGTTACCGCGGACAGCATGTAGGGGAGCTGCCTGCGCAGCGCCGCCGGCATGGCTTGGCCTTCGCCGGCCAGGTCTATTTCCGCGGCAAACAATTTGAACAGTCCATTTCCGGTGATCTGATTGGCGAGGTGCGCCACGCCTTTAATCCAGGTGGAAAGAACCTCCGCACGCCACGCGACGCTGGTTTCAACCCGGTTTGGGACCTGCGTCACCAAGTCCTTTTCCCGGTCCTGAACCAGAAAATACAGGACGGTGAACGCCAATACGGCTAATCCGGCGACAACCACGCCGGCTGTTCTTACCAGGCGGCCGGTGGCCGGTTTCGCCCGTTACAGTTCCTCGCCAGACAGCAGTTCCTCGGCGCTGGAAATACGTTCTCCCTCGGCCATATCCATCCCTTAGTTATTGGTTTCCGGAGACGGCTTTTCGGCCATGGGCCGGGCAACGTGGGCCCACCGGGTCGTTTCGTTGACCGAATATAAGGGCACGTAATACATAACATCGCCCTCCCGGATTACCGTGTCGGAAAGGGTGTCCAGAATGTAGACCTCGCCATCTTGGTTGGCGGTGACGAAAGCGTGGGTATCGTTGCTGAGCACATCGGTGGCCAAAACGATGCGAAGGTCGTCGTTGGCGAAACCCAGGTCACGAAGGGAGAAAAATTTCATGATGGCGGCATCCACCGTATCGCCGGATTTTTCCAGGAATTCCAGCGGTGTCGCCCAATACTCGCCAACCCCATAGTTGGCGGCGTCGGATTTGAACGGCCAGGTGTTGATGTAACTGTTGATTTGTTCCAGCCGGTCCAAGCCCGCCTGGTCTTTCAGGGCCTGTATTTTCGCCCGCCAGGCGATAACCCGGGGAGAAGGGCACGCATCCGTGTTCTGGTCGCATCGGGCCAGGGCCTTGCGTTCCCGGTTGAATTTTTCAAGAACCCTTTCCCATTGGGGCAACGCCGACAGGTTGGAAGAGCTGAACTCCTGGGTGCCCAGCAAACCGGTGCCCGGTTTCGCCGCCGCGCCGCCGCCGGCCGCAGCGAAAACCCCACCGGCGACGGCGAGGAGAAACAAAATGTGAAATCGCCGATTCATCGTTCCGTAAGCGCCCGTGCCCGGGTTTTCAGAATGGGCTTCAATAGGTAATCAAGGATGGTCTTTTGACCGGTAATGGTATCGATGCTGGCCACCATGCCGGGAATGATGGGCAGGATCTGCCCGCGATGGACAATGTGATTTTTATCCGTGCGGACAATGATCCGGTAATAACTGTCGCCTTGCTCATCGACGATGGTGTCGGCGCTGATCCGTTCCAGCTTGGCCGGCAATCCCCCATAGATGGAGAAATCGTAGGCGGTCAGTTTGACGATCGCTTCCTGGCCGGGCCTCAAGAAGGCCACATCGGAGGGCTTGATCCGCACTTCCACCAACAGGGTATCGTCCAGGGGCACTATTTCGACAAGGTCCATGCCCGGCCTGACCACGCCGCCGATGGTACGAATTTTCAGTTGCTTGACGACGCCCTTGACCGGTGACCGGATATCGGTACGCACGACCCGATCCTTGGCGGCGGTGATCGACTGTTCCACCTGGGTGAAATCGGCTTGGCGTTGAGACAGATCACGGCGCGCCTCGCTTCGGAAATTGAGGTACTTTTCCTCGATGCGCCGCCCGGCTTCCCGTATGGCCGTCTTGGCCCGGGGGATGGCCAGGGTCGAACCGGAAATTTCCCCTTCGATATCCGAAATCTGGCGTTTCAGGCGGATTAGGTTGATTTTCGGTACAATGCCCTTCCTCACCAGAGGTTCGGTGAGGTCATATTCCTCCTGCACCAGCGCAAGGCTGGAATTGAGCTGCCTCACCTTTCCCCTGAGTTCGTCCAGTTCCTGTTTGCGCTGGCTGAGTTGGTCCTTGAGGATGGCAAGCTGGGATTTCAACTCCGCGTTGCGGGCATTGAACAGCTTTCTGGCATCGACCGTCAGTTCCCGGGCTTCGGCCAACAATTCCGGCGGGAATTCCAGGGCGCGGCCTTCGGATTCCGCCGACAGGCGGGCGATCTGCGCCATCAGGGAATAGTACTGGGCTTTTTTCTCGCCGTACGAGGCAGCGAATCCCGTGTCGTCGATGCGCAGCAAAATCTGGCCCTTTTCGACCATCTGCCCTTCGCGGACGGCAATTTCCTTGACGATGCCGCCTTCCAGGTTTTGTATGACCTGGATCTGGGATGACGGGATCACCTTTCCGCTGCCCCGGGTGACCTCGTCGATGTTCGCGTTTTTCGCCCATACGAAGATGGCGACGAAGAAAAGCATAACGGCGATCAGCAGGATTTTCGTTCTTGGCTTGGGGCCCTGGACTTCCGCCGATACCACGTCCGACGCATAGTCCATGTCTTCCCATTGATCGGTTCTGGCCATAACGGTTCCCGGGGCGGGAAGCCCCCTATCCTTCTTTTCTTGCCTGGCTCGCCTGTTTGGCCTTTCCGAGAATGACATCGCGGGGGCCATCGGCGACAATTTTTCCCTGACCCATGACGATCAACCTGTCCACAAGGTGAAACAGGGACGGCCGGTGGGTAACCAATATCAACGTCTTGTCGTGCAGATTCAATTTCAGGCGTTCGGCGAACTGTCGCTCGGACGCCATATCCATCATGCTCGAGGGCTCGTCCAGCATCAGGATGGGCGGATCGGGCAACAGGGCCCGGGCCAGGGCGATGCATTGGCGTTGTCCGCCGGACAAGGTCTGTCCCCGTTCGCCCACCTGCATGTCATAGCCATGAGGGTGCCGGCTGACGAATTCGTGGACCCCGGCCAGGGTGGCCGCTTTTAGGATTTGGGCGTCGTCGGCGTGCGGCGCGCCCATGGCGATGTTGTCGCGCATGGAGGCTTGGAACAACAGCACGTCTTGCATGGTGACGCCCACGGCTCGGCGGATGTCCGCCGGATCGATCTGGCGGACGTCAGTGCCTTCTATCAATACGGAGCCTTCCTGGGGCGCATAAAGGTTGATCAGAAGCTTGGAAACGGTGGTCTTGCCCGACCCGATTGGGCCCAGGATACCCACCCGCTCACCCGGTTCGATGCGAAAGGAAACTTCCTTCAAGGCGGGAACATCGCCGCCCGGATAGGTAAAGGTGACGTTCTGGAATTCGATTGCCCCACTGGTGATATTGCGGCTGAGATAGCGCTTGCCGGGTTCCCGTTCGACGGGCAGGGCCATGATTTCGTTCAACATCTTCAGCGCTGCCATGGACTGGTGCAGCCGCGACAGCAGCCCCGCGACCTGGGACAGGGGCAACATGGTCCGCCCGGAAAGAATAGTGCAGGCGATCAGGGCGCCGACGGTCATTTCGTTCGCGGCAATTCGGTATACGCCGAAGACCACCACGCCAACGGTGACCAGTTGGGTTGCCATGCCGGCAAGGTTTATGCCCAGTTGGGAAACCGTGCGGGCGCTGAGTCCGGTCTTGGCCGAGGCGCCGACGAACCGTTCCCATTCCCCCTGCATGCGGCCTTCGGCGCCAAGGCTTTTAATGGTTTCCAGCGCGCCGATGGTTTCCACCACCACGCCTTGTTTTTGGGCTGCTTCCTCCTGGGTCTTGCGAATTGCATGGCGCAAGGGGTACTGGACGACCAACCCACCGATAATCACGATGGGAACAGCAGCCATGGGCACGTAAGCTACCGGCCCGCCGATCATATAGATAATGAGCAGGAAGATGACCAGGAACGGAATGTCCACAAGCGTGATCAAGGTGGCTGAAGTGAAGAAATCCCTGAGGGACTCGAAATCCCGAAGCTGGTTGGCGAAGCCGCCGGCCGATTGGGGCTTGGCCGCCATCTGAATGTTCAGGACCTGCTCGAAAATGCGCGCCGACAACAGAACGTCGGCCCGCTTGCCCGCGTTATCGACGAAATAGCCGCGAAGCGTCTTGAGAAGGAAATCGAAACCGACGACGGTGGTGATGCCGATGGCCAGAACCCACAGGGTTTCGATCGCCCGGTTGGGAACCACCCGGTCGTAGACGTTCATCACGAAAAGCGGGCTGGCGATGGCGAAACTGTTGATCAGGATGGCGGCCAGAATAACCTGGGTATACGTGCCCCAGAACTTGGTCAGGGTGCCCCAGAACCAGGATCCGGCCGACGGCGCCTTGTCCTTTTTGCCGTGGCGTTGGTATTGAAATTCGGGACGGACGAAAATGGCGTATCCGTCATGTATCTCGGCCAGCCTGTCCATGGGTAGGATTTCAGCGCCGCCGCCGGTTTCCGGCATGATGACTTCCATGTGTTCGGCATCGGTGCGGCGCACCAACACGCAAGCCGACCGGTTGTTCAGCAGCAAGACCACGGGCAGGACGACATCGGGAATGTCTTCCAGGTTGCGGCGCACGACGCGGCTTGACAGCCCGGCGCGCGCCGCGGCCCGCTGGAACAACCCCGGCGTCAGCCTGCCGCTTTCAAGGGGCAGGCCGGTAACCAGCGATTCCGCCGACATGGGACTGCCGAAAAATTTGGTCAAGGAAACCAGCGATCCCAGCAGGGCGTCCTGGGAATCGGCTGAAAGTTCCGATACGTGCAGATCCCAACCGGGCTGTTGTGAATCTCCGTCTTCGGCCTGAACTTCGGCCTGACGGCCGGCGCCGGCGGCCTGGACACTGGCGGTCAGGGGAATGTCTCCGCCGGCCCCCGCTTCCAGCTCCACCGCCGCGGACCGAGTCAATTCTTCAGCCTTCGACGCAGCGGATGCGTATGCAGGTTCGGATGATAGTACTGTCTGGTTTTTGCCCTTTGCCACAGTACTCAATTTCGGCACCTCCCCCTTTCCGGGTCATTTCTTTCACCACGACCGAGAGAAAATAACATTTGATTTAATAATTAGATAACAGTGGCATAAACGCTTTCGGCCGGTTCTTCCAGCCGCTGGCTAAAACATGGTTAACATACCCTGGGGCTCGTGGCCAATGCCGCTATCGCCCTGAAATTTCACCGAAACAGGAATTTGCACCGTTGGCGTAGGGGTGAAGGGGGGGCTGAATCCGTAACCTGGAAGCGCCCCGGTCGGGATGTCATCGGGCAAAGCATATAAAAACTAATGATATCAGGATATTAAGAAGTTTAATTAAAATTCAAAATTATTTTTCGCCGCTTACCCCATTTGGGGGATGCGGAGCGGGGGACTGAGGGGCTACTGTACTGTTGAAACTCGGGGGATAACCAAAAAAGCTATGGTTTCCGCCGTTTTTTGATGTCTTGGCAATAGTGTTCGTTTTCTGATTTCGGTATGAACCGTTCCCAAATAGGGAAAAAAACAATAAATAGGAGGCTTTCATGGCCGACGGCACCCCTTTCGACGGCACCCAGATCGCCAACACCACCGGCAGCGAAACAGGCGACACGACGGGCGGAGAGACGACCGTCGGATCCGCCGCCGGTCCTGTCGGCGGCGCGGCGGAAAACGCCCAACTGGCGCAAGCCAGTGATGCGGCCGGTGGCGCGGTGCGGGTGGCGTCTCCCGGTCCCGGGCTGTCCCGGACTATCCCGGTGGATCCCGGCCAAGCCTATGAAATTGTCGGCCTGACCGAGGCCCAGTCGGCGGCCGCTTTCAGCCAGGACGGCGGCAGCCTTGTTGTTACCTATCCGGACGGCGGCACGGTGGTGTTGCAGGACTATTTCGTTCTGCCCACGCCCCTGACCCTGGCCGACGGAGTGGTGATCGATGGGGATCAGCTTGTCGCTTCCATTACCGGCTTCGATCCCGGCCAGGTGGCACCGGCGGCCGGCACCCAGGACGGTACGGGGGGTAATGCGTCCTTCCGCGGCTTCGTCGCCGAGGACATCGGTGACGGACTGGGCGCGGTCAACCTTCTGGGTGAGACGGAACTGGGCTTCGGCCTCATCGAGAGCCCTCCAGGGATTGCGCCGCCGCCACCACTGAATATCCCCGAACTGCTGATCAACGAAATCGGCCTGGACGCCATCAATTTCGAGGAACTGCCTGAAGATGTCGTCGAACAGTACTTCCTCTTCCTGGCGGAACTGGCGGGCGAGGGCGAAGGGGAGATTAAATTCAACCCCGGCGACCTGAACTTCATCGAGCTGCACAATTACACCGGCGAATTCCAATCCACCGAATTCACCTCCATGCAACTGGCCGGCCCCGATTACGATGACGACGAAGGGGACGGGGACTACCAGTTGAACGCCGGTTTCCTGATGCCGAACGTCGATGTTCCGCCTCACGGCTACATGGTGCTCTACGAAATTCCCACGGTCCTGGAAGACGACAGCGGCGATCCGGTCTTCATTTACGTTTACGCCGTCTTTGACGGGGAAGATCCGGAGCCTTTGCGGGTCGGACTCTTCGACAGCGCCGACCCCTGGCCCTTCGGCGATTACACCCAGGAGCTGACCGGCGTTTCCCTATTCTATCACGACCCTATCTTCGGCACCTTCGAGGTCGACAGCTTCTTAGCCAATGAAGCCAGTATTCCGGGCGCCAAGTGGATTCCCGACGACGAGGTTCCCGAAACAATCGCCGGCCTGATCGTCAATCCCGACAGCCCCGACATCTTCGGCGATGCGGAAACCTTCAACGGCCAGATCTTCGACATGAAGCTGCACGCCGACCAGTTGGGGATCGACTTGCAGAACCTGACCGACACCTTCACCGAAGGCGATTGGCAGGACCTGATTCAACTCGGTAATGCCTTTGACAACCGGTCCGTCGACGCCAACCGCATCTTCGCCCGGGTGTTCGACGAGAACGCCCCCGGCGACGGGATCGACTCCAATACCGGCGAGGACTGGACCACCACCGACGTGCAGACCACCGGCTTCGCCAATAACGACTATCCCGGCTTTGGCGAAGGCACCAACAGCGCTTCGTCTCCCAATCCGCAGGACTATTTCCGCGACGACTTCAACCCCTATCAAGGCATGGAAGACGACGGTAACGCCGGCCAGACCGTGGAAGTGGGCGACGCCGACGAGGATGTCGATGACGTCTTCGACACCGGCCGCGGGCCCGACCTGTTGTTCGGCGGCGGCGGCGGCGACATCCTGCTGGCCGGCGCCCACAACGACCTGCTGGGCGGCGGTTCCGGCGACGACCTGTTGTACGGCGATACCGGCGGCGACGTGCTGATCGATTATGAAGGCCAGGACATCCTCATCGGCGGTTCCGGCAACGATCACCTGTACGCCCGCACCGACGCCTTCATGGAAGGCGGATACGGCGAAGAAGCGTATCTTACGGTTCTGGCGGAAGTCGGCGGTTATGGCGAAAGCCCAGAGGGCGACCTGCTGATCGGCGATGACCTGGTGGGCGGATATGGCGAAGGCGAGTGCGATTTGGGCGATGGCGTGGGCGGCCTGACGACCTACGCGGTTGGCCCCGACACCCCCGAGGTGGGTTTCCACGCCGGCCTGTTGGAAGGCGTCGCCTACGAGGACCGGGACCAGGACTACATGCGCGATTCGATCGCCGCCGGCACCGGCGACGACATCATCTTCGGCGACCTGCTGAATCTGGAGTTCGGAATTTTCGGCTTGTTTTTCAACGATTTCTTTGAAACCAGCCTTCCCGTGTCCGCGTTGCACCAATATCTGACCGATTGGTGGAACGGCGACCGCGCCGGCTTCCTCTACGAATACATGGACGACGGCCTGGGTGAATTCGGCGGCTCCGACTTCATCCTCGGCAACGCCGGCGATGATTTCATCTTCGCCCAGGGCGGCGACGATTACGCCGAAGGCAACCAGGGCCAAGACGTCATCTTCGGCGGCACCGGCTGGGACGTGCTGTTCGGCGACGACGCCGACTGGTCCGGCCAGGGCAACACCGACTGGATGTCCGGCGAGGACGGCGACGACTGGATGAGCGGCGACGGCCACGATGTGCTTTGGTTCATGTCCCGCACCGGCGGCGGCGACACCATGGAAGGCAACGGCGGCGACGACACCATGTTCGGCGACGGCCGCGATGTCTACGGCACCCTGACCGGCGGCGACGATGATATGTCCGGCGGCTATGGCGAAGACACCATGTCCGGCGACGCCCGCGACATTTATGGCGCCGATACCCTCTACGGCGGCAACGACGACATGTCCGGCAACCAGGGCGACGACATCATGTGGGGCGACGCCCGCGACGTGCTCTACGGCGAAGGCGGCTTCGGCGAAGGTGGAAGCGGCGTGGTCCACGGCGGCGACGACTCCCTGTGGGGCAACGCCGGCAACGACATCATGTCCGGTGACGTGCGCGACGTGGTCAACGGCCGGGTCTATGGCGGTGAAGACTATATGTCCGGCGGCGCCAACGCCGACGACATGACCGGCGATGCCTGGCGGGTCGAAAGCGCCGGCTTCGTTTCCGGCGGCGACGACACCATGGAAGGCAATTCGGGCGCCGACCGGATGTCCGGCGACGTGGGCGATGTCTTTGGCACGGCCATCGGCGGCATCGACCATATGGATGGTGGTTCCGGCGCCGACACCATGACCGGCGACGCCTGGGACGTGTTCTCCAACCTGTCCCTCACCGGCGGCGACGACGTGATGCACGGCGACGATGACAACGACACCATGACCGGCGACGCCAACGATGTATCCGGTACGGTCACCGGCGGCAATGACGAAATGTACGGCGGCTACGGCGAGGACGCCATGTCCGGCGATACCAACGATGTTCTGGCCGGCGGTATGCTGACCGGCGGCGACGATCGCATGTGGGGCGGCGAAGATAGCGACACCATGATGGGCGACGCCCGCGATGTGTACGGCACGGTCATCGGCGGCGCCGACACCATGTCCGGCGGCAGCGGCGACGACACCATGTCCGGCGATGCCTGGGACGTGTTCTCCGACGATTCCCTCACCGGCGGCGACGACGTTATGCGCGGCGACGGCGACAACGACACCATGATGGGCGACGCCCTTGACGTGTCTGGCACGGTCACCGGCGGCAATGACGACATGACCGGCGGCTATGGCGAGGACACCATGTCCGGCGACGTGGACGATGTAAACCTGGGCGGCACCCTGACCGGTGGCGACGACACCATGACCGGCGATGACGGCAACGACCTCA